>JBJEQM010000277.1:0-6170 GCA_051881755.1 Oscillospiraceae bacterium | reverse complement strand
ACCCTTTATGGCAGGCTGTCAGGGCGGAGGCTCCTCCGCTTCCGGCGATAAGATAGTTATCGGCGGTATCGGACCTCTCACAGGCGACGCTGCTTCCTACGGCACATCCGTAAAGAACGGCTGCCAGATCGCTATCGACGAGATCAACGCTGCAGGCGGCGTAAACGGCAAGCAGATGGAGCTTCTCTTCGAGGACGACGTTTGCGACGAGGAAAAGGCTATCAGCGCATATAACAAGCTTATGGACAGCGGCATCAATGTTCTCATCGGCGCTGTAACAAGCGGCTGCAGCATTGCAGTTTCCGAGGTATCTTCCGCAGATAACATTCTCCAGATCACACCCTCCGGCTCCGCTATGGACTGCACAAAGCACCCCAACTCTTTCAGGATCTGCTTCACAGACCCTCTTCAGGGCGAGCTGATGGCTCAGTATATCGCAGATAAGGGCTACAAGAATCCCGCCATCATCTACGATGTAGCTTCCGACTACAGCAAGGGTATCCACGACGCATTCGTTGCAAAAGCAGCAGAGGTCGGTCTTACAATTGCCGCAGACGAATCTTTCACAGGCGGCGACGTTGACTTCAAGACTCAGCTTACAAAGATCAAGTCCTCCGACGCTGACTGCCTCTTCCTCCCCATCTACTACACAGAGGTCGGCTACATCTCCGAGCAGGCTCCCACAGTAGGCGTTGAGCTTCCTTACTTCGGCTGCGACGGCTGGGACGGCGTTATCAAGCAGCTCAACGGCAACACAGCAAACATCGAGGGCGCAACATTCCTCACACCTTTCGTTGCAACAAGCACAAACGAGAAGGTACAGTCCTTCGTTAAGGCATATGAAGCAGCATACGGTGCAACACCCGACCAGTTCGCAGCAGACGGCTACGACGCTGTATATGCCGTAAAGGCTGCTGTTGAAGCAACAAACGGCGACATCTCCGGCGACGCTCTTATCTCTGCAATGACTCAGATCAAGGTTGAGGGCATCACAGGCGATATGTCCTTCACAGCCGAGGGCGAACCTAATAAGTCTGCAATGGTTGCAGTGATCTCCAACGGTCAGTACACCGCTGAATAATTAATTTCAAGTCACCATCATATTTCGGGACCGCTGATTGCTTGCGGTCCCGATTTTTTTAGAAAAAATCAGAAAAATCTCCGTTTTGCTATTGAACAAAATCGAGTTTTGTTGTATAATAGTATATATATTGTCTAACCATGGAGGAATACATATGGAATTTGCAGAACAGCTCATAAACGGGCTTAATCTGGGAAGTATCTACGCCCTGATCGCCCTTGGCTATACTATGGTATACGGTATCGCCAAAATGCTTAACTTTGCCCACGGCGATGTTATTATGGTGGGCGCATACACACTGTCCATAGCGGTATCAACGCTGAAGTTCCCGCCCTTTCTTGCAATAATCGTCAGCATGGCAGTCTGCTCGGTAATGGGCGTTCTTATTGAAAAGGTAGCGTACAAGCCCCTGAGAAAGGCTTCGCCCCTTACGGTGCTTATCACAGCGATAGGCGTCAGCTACTTCCTCCAAAGCGTAGCATTGCTTCTGTTCGGCTCAAACCAGCGCAAGGTGGAGTCCGTCATGAACATAAATCCCGTTAAGATCGGCGATATCGTGCTTACTGGCGAATCTATAATGACTCTGAGCGTAACCATAGTTATTATGATATGCCTTACATTATTTATAAACAAAACCAAAATGGGCAAGGCTATGCTTGCCGTATCGGAGGATAAGGGCGCGGCGCAGCTCATGGGCGTAAATGTTAATCGTACTATCTCCGTTACATTTGCCATCGGCTCGGCGCTTGCGGCAGTAGCAGGCGTACTGTTCACCTCCTCATACGGCTTCGTCGGACCATATACCGGCTCTCTCCCGGGCATCAAAGCATTCGTTGCCGCAGTTCTTGGCGGTATCGGCTCTATCCCCGGCGCAATGCTTGGCGGAATTATCCTTGGCATAATCGAAAGCCTTTCCAAAGCATACATCTCCACTCAGCTTGCCGACGCTATCGTTTTCGGCGTACTTATCGTTGTACTGCTGGTCAAGCCGACAGGTCTGCTGGGCAAGAAAATCATGGAAAAGGTATAAGGAGTTCTGCGAATTATGAAGAAAATATTCAACAAAAAAAATCTTATCTCCGTAGGAATTGCCGTTGCGGTGTATGTACTGCTGACAGTACTTACCAACACGGGACTTCTTTCCAAGCACCTGCAATCGCTGCTTGTTCCCGCGGGTATCAACGTTATCCTTGCAATTTCCCTTAACCTGACTGTAGGCTTCCTCGGCGAGCTGACCCTCGGACACGCAGGCTTTATGTCCGTAGGCGCATATGCAGGCTGCCTTTTCACACAGTACGTTGACCTGCCCGAAGCGATAGAGTTCCCCATAGCAATGCTTATCGGCGGACTTACAGCCATGGTATTCGGTATCATCATCGGTATCCCCGCACTCCGTCTTAAAGGCGACTATCTTGCCATTGTGACCCTTGCTTTCGGCGAGATAATCCGCTCCGTCATCACAAACCTTGACTTCACAGGCGGCGCAGGCGGTCTTAAGGGCATCGCAAGATATTCCGATTTTACAACCGTTTATGTTGTGGCGATAATCACCCTGCTGTTCTCCGTCAACCTTATAAATTCCCGCCACGGACGCGCAATATGCGCTATACGCGACAACATTATCGCCGCAGAATCCGTCGGTATCAACGTTGTATTCTACAAAATGCTGGCATTCGTTTCCGCGTCCTTCTTTGCAGGCGTTGCGGGCGTTCTCTACGGACACAACCTGTCTATCCTGAAGCCCGGCACATTTGACTTCAACAAGTCCATCGAGATACTTGTTATCGTAGTTCTGGGCGGCATGGGAAGTATCACAGGCGCAATAATATCCGCTGTAGTTATCACTATCCTGCCCGAGCTTCTCCGCGGACTGGACGATTACAGAATGCTTATCTATTCCATCGTCCTTATCCTTATGATGCTGCTGAACAACTCCGAGAAATTCAAGGCATTCAAGAGCAGGATAAAGCCAACCGGAGTTGCCGCAAAAGAGACAGCCGCAAAGGAGGTAAAGTGATATGGCTTTGCTGGAGGTAAAAAATTTAGGTATCACATTCGGCGGACTTCACGCCGTTGACGACTTCAACGTCAATATCGAAAAAGGACAGCTTTACGGTCTTATCGGACCCAACGGCGCAGGCAAGACCACCGTATTCAATATGCTTACGGGCGTTTATAAGCCTACAACGGGCACATTTACTCTGGACGGCGAAATGCTGGCAGGCAAGCCTCCCATCGAGATAAACCGCAAGGGTATTGCCAGAACGTTCCAGAATATCCGTCTTTTCAAAGAGCTGTCGGTGCTGGACAATGTAAAGGTAGGTCTGCACAATCAGAAAAAATATAATATTGCCGAGGGAATATTCCGTCTGCCGAGATACTTCCGCGAGGAAAAGGAAATGGACGAGAAAGCCTTATCTCTGCTGAAGGTATTCGGTCTGGACGGCGAAGCTTCCGCGCTTGCTTCAAACCTACCCTACGGCAAACAGCGTAAGCTGGAGATAGCCCGTGCGCTTGCGACAAATCCCAAGCTGCTTCTGCTTGACGAGCCCGCAGCAGGCATGAACCCCAACGAGACCGCCGAGCTTATGGATACTATCCGCTTTGTCCGCGATGAATTTGACATGACCATACTTCTTATCGAGCATGATATGAAGCTTGTTGCAGGTATCTGCGAGGAAGTCACCGTGCTTAACTTCGGTCAGAAGCTTGCCGCGGGAAAGACCTCGGACGTCCTCAACGACCCCAAGGTCATCACCGCATATCTGGGCGAATAATGGAGGTATACTATGGCACTTTTATCTATAGAAAATCTTGAGGTATACTATGGCGTTATCAACGCCGTGAAAGGCATATCCTTTGAGGTAAATCAGGGCGAAATAATCGCACTTATCGGCGCAAACGGCGCAGGCAAGACCACCATACTGCACACTATCACGGGACTTGTCCCCGCAAAATCGGGCTCTATCATGTTTGAGGGCAAGGATCTGCTTAAAACTCCTCCGCACAAGATAGTCAGCATGGGTATGGCGCACGTTCCCGAGGGACGGCGTATCTTCCAGCAGCTGACGGTACTGGAAAACCTCAAGCTTGGAGCGTATACAAGAAGCGACAAAAAGGAGATCGCCGACACGCTGGAAATGGTGTACACCCGCTTCCCCCGCTTAAAGGAGCGTACAAAGCAGGTTGCAGGCACTCTTTCGGGCGGCGAGCAGCAGATGCTTGCCATGGGACGTGCGCTTATGTCCCACCCCAAAATAATACTCATGGACGAGCCGTCGATGGGTCTCTCCCCTCTTTATGTATCGGAGATATTCGACATTATCCGCTCCGTAAACGAGACGGGCACAACGGTACTTCTTGTTGAGCAGAACGCCAAAAAGGCGCTTTCCATCGCAAACCGCGCCTACGTTCTGGAAACGGGCAATATCGTGCTCTCGGGCGACGCAAAGGAGCTTATGAATGACGATTCCGTAAAGAAAGCATATCTTGGAGAGTAAAATATCAATGTCAGAACGGAGGAGCACTATGGAAAATTATGTTATTACAATATCAAGATTATTCGGCAGCGGCGGACGTACTATCGGCAAAATGCTCAGCGAAAAGCTGTCCGTACCTTACTATGACAAGGATATACTCAAGCTTGCTTCCGAAGACAGCGGCATTAACGAAGCGCTTTTCGGACAGGTAGACGAAAAGCTGAAAAACAAATTTTTCAATACCGTCAAGGCATACGACGGACAGCTTATCACTCCCGACAGCCCTGACTTCGTCTCCGAGGAAAATATATTCAGCTATCAGGCGAAAGTTATCAAGGAGCTTGCCCAAAAAGCGTCTCCCTGCATTATAATCGGCAGATGTGCGGATTATATCCTGTCCGACCGTGAGAATGTGCTTAAAGTGTTCATTTGGGCGGATCACGACTGCTGTGTACAAAACGCCATGGACGTGTGCGGTTACGACCGCAGGGAGGCTGAAAAGCAGGTGGATAAGATAAACCGTGAACGTGCCGCGTATCATAAAGCGCACACAGGCGCTGACTGGATGGACGCGCGAAATTATGATATCTGCCTTAACAGCAGCCGTCTTGGCTTTGAAAAGTGTCTCGATATCATTACGCATTATGTTAATATTATGAAATAAGAAGCATATGTCCGTCGTTTCAGGCGGACATATTTAATGGGAGATATATTATGCACGGCATAGGTACGATCGTAAACGCAGCGGCAATAATAATCGGCAGTCTGGCGGGTATGCTTTTCAAAAGCAAGATAAGCAGCCGCTTTCAGGATACAATAATGAAAACCCTTGGACTGTCAACTATATTTATAGGCGTATCGGGCGGACTGACGGGTCTGCTGAAAATAAACGAAAGCGGCGGTCTGGAGACCGCAGGTACAATGCTGATGATAGCCTCCCTGACCATAGGCGCTATCGCTGGCGAAGCCATAAACATTGAGGACAAAATGGAGCGTCTTGGCGAATGGCTGAAGAAGAAAGCAGGCAGCAGCGACTCAAAATTTGTGGAGGGCTTTGTGACCGCGTCGCTGACGGTATGCATTGGCGCCATGGCGATCGTTGGCGCTATCGAGGACGGTCTGACAGGCAACTGCTCCACCCTGCTTGCCAAGTCCATATTGGACGCGGTCATCACAATGATATTCGCCGCGGCATATGGCAAGGGAGTGGCGTTCTCCGCAATACCCGTGGCAGTACTGCAAGGAACGGTGACGCTCTGCGCGGGGCTTATCGCACCGATTTTCAGCGAATCGGTCATCGCCAACATATCCTTTATCGGCTCCATACTGATTTTCTGCGTGGGAGTAAATCTTGCATTCGGCAAGAAATTCAAGGTGGCAAATATGCTGCCTGCCGTAATTGTTCCCATAATATATGGTATATTTGCAGCATAATATTGTGAATATTTTATTAAATCAGTAAAAAGCCCTTGACTTTTCATTTGTAATATAGTATAATTTATAAGTCGACAGAAAAGTCAGACGCGGATATGGCGGAATCGGCAGACGCGCTAGATTCAGGTTCTAGTGGTAGCAATACCGTGTGTGTTCAAGTCACATTATCCGCACCA
>JBJEQM010000276.1:0-6180 GCA_051881755.1 Oscillospiraceae bacterium | reverse complement strand
TTTAATATTGATGTTGTGAATTTCGCGAGATAATGATATAATTAAGTATAAAAATTTTGCGGTCAAACTATATATACCGCGCTAAATGGAGGAAAACAAAATGAACATGAAGAAAATTTTATCATGCACAGCTGCTATGGCTATGGCAGTATCTATGATGTCTATTGCTGCAGACGCTACAAACTGGGCTAATGCAAGCTACGCAGACGAAGACCCCAACACAGTTAAGGTCATCGCTGTTGACGAGAACAAGGCTGACTTCACAGCTACAGCTGACGGCACAACAGCTAAGCTCCGCGTTTCTGTAATCGACCTCGTTGACGAAGCTGATATCGCAAACATTAAATCTGCTACATGGACAGTTACATACACAATTCCCGAGGGCACAGCTGCAGGAAACGGTGTAGGCGGCGGCACATGGTTCGGTGTAAAGAATTCCACAGGCTACTGGATCAGCCCCGATTATGACGATGACGGCAACGCTTACTGGGGCAGCACAACATATTCTGCAGAGGATAACGCTAAGTTCCTCCTCCCCACAGACGTTCTTGCTGCTGATTCCGAGCTGGTATTCATGGATTGGTCCAACCACGAGGCTATTACAAATATGACAGTTTCCATCTCCAACCTCAAGTTCTTTGACGCTGACGGAAACGAGATCGCTCAGAAGGCTTTTGAAGGCGCTGCTGCTCCCGCTGAGGAAGCTCCCGCTGCTGAGGTAACAGAGGCTCCCGCTTCCGACGCTGCTACAACTTCTACTGCTACAGGCAACGTTGCTGCTGCTTCTATCGTAGGCGTTATGGCTCTTGCAGGCGCTGCTGCTATCGCTTCCAAGAAGAGAAAGTAATTGCGGCTTTACATTGTATTTCAACTTAATATTTTGGCATTGGAGGTATAACAATGAACTTTAAGAAGATCGTTTCTGCCGTTGCTGCTGCTGCCGTTGCAGTATCCACGCTCGCAGTAAGTGCATTCGCTTTCGAGATGAACTCCGAGTACACGGGCGGCTGGTCTGCAAGTAAGACTATCCCTAAGTCCGAATTTGAGGCTATCGGCGGCGACGTTAAGGTTGTTCTTACAGTTGAGAGAAAGGATCCCCTTGTTGGCGAGGGCAACTATCTTCTCAAGCCTATGAACATCTGCGTATCTTGGGATGCTATCACAGATCAGCTTACAAGTGACACAGCTATCAGAAAGGGCGATGGATTCATCGTTGTTGGCAAGGATGTTACATCTGTCGAATTTGTAGTTCCCGAGTCCACATGGTCTTCATTCGTTGATTATGAGGGCGGCGATGGTCCCGATGCAGGTCTTGCTTTCCAGGTAAACGATGTTATCATCAAGTCTGCTGACCTTTCTGCAGGTGCACCCGAAGGTGACTTCACAGTAGTTTCCGAAGAAGAAAGCGCAGAGATCATGAAGAACGGCGTTCCCGCCGCTGCTGCTCCTGCTGCTGAGGAAGCTCCCGCTGCTGAAGCTGCTCCTGCTGCCGATACAGCTACAACTTCTACTGCCACAGGCAATGCTTCCGCTGCCGTTATCGTTTCCGTAATGGCTCTCGCAGGCGCTGCTGTTATCGCTTCCAAGAAGAGAAAGTAATTGTAATTTTTATAAATTGCATTTTAAACCTAAATTAAAAAATGGAGGAAAAAACAATGAAATTTAAGAAGATCGTTGCTGCCGTTGCTGCAGCTGCTGTTGCTGTTTCTACAATGGCTATCAGCGCATTTGCCGGACTCACAAACTTTTCAGACGGCTTCTATTTTGATACAATTGCCGAAGGTTACAATGTAACTGATATTTACGGATATTCTATCAAGGTTTCCGGAGATATTGCCGGCGGTGCAGGCGGCGGAACAGGCTGCAACAGCCCTTCTACCGGCTGGGAATCCCACGAGTGGGGTAATGCAGGTTCCGGTAAGGAAATCGAAATCGACAACGAGATCAAGCTCGTTAAGGATGCTCCCCTTTTCCAGGAGACAGATGCTACTGATCCTTCCAATCCTTATGCTCAGATTTGGGTACAGCACTGGTGGGGCAAAGATGTAACAATCGAATCCATCACACTTTATGGTGCAGACGGCGCTGTTATCGGCACAAAGACTTATGTTGAGGCTGCTCCCGCTGAGGAAGAAGCTCCTGCTGAGGAAGAAGCTCCCGCTGAGGAAGCTGCTGTTGAAGAAGAAGCTGCTCCCGTTGAGGAAGAAGTTGTTGAGGAAGAAGTTGTTGAGGAAGAAGTTGTAGTTGAGGAAGAAGCTCCCGTTGAGGAAGAAGCTCCTGCTGTAGAGGAAGCTGCTCCCGCTGTTGACACAACTGCTACAGCTCCTGCTGCTACAGGCAACGTTGCTGCTGCTACGATCGTTTCCGTAATGGCTGTTGCTGCTGCTGCTGCTGTTGCTGCAAAGAAGAGAAAGTAATTTCCCTTTGAAAATTGCAATTACTTAAAGATTTTGACCGCTCCCGAGCTTCGGGGGCGGTTTTTCTTAAATTCGATAAAATATATTGCAATTTTGTGTATTATATGTTATACTTTATGTAAATATATTTCCGAAAGGATTGATGTCTATGATGTTACTGACGGAGAATCCGGCAACAGGCAATACATCGGTAAATGTTTATCTGATCATATTTATAGCAGCGGCGGTCATTATCGCGGCGGCTGTAATTATAGGCATAATTACTAAGAAGAAAAAATAACATTTCAGGAGGATTTAATTATGGGTATCATTAAGGCGGCAGTATCTGCGGTTAAGGGAACATTACAGGATTCGTGGCTGGAAACCATTGAGCCGGGCGAAATGACCGACCGGACCGTCATGGTCAGCGGCGTAAGGGTACGCAAAGGCAAGGGCTCAAACAACGGCGATGATTGCGTTGTTTCCAACGGCTCCATTATCCATGTTTATCCCAATATGATGATGCTGCTGGTGGATTGCGGCAAGATCGTGGACTACAGCGCGGAAGAGGGTTATTACGAGGTCTCCATGTCCTCCGCTCCTTCCCTTTTCAACGGCGAGCTTAACGAGACCGTCAAGGATACATGGCAGCGTTTCAAGTTCGGCGGCACCGCTTCTTCCAAGCAGAAGGTATATTACATAAATCTTCAGGAAATAAAAAATATCCGCTTCGGTACAAAAAATCCCGTCAACTACTACGACCAAAAGTATGACGCGGAGCTGTTCCTCCGCGCTCACGGCTCCTACTCCATCAAGATCACAGACCCGCTGAAATTCTTCAATGAGGCAGTTCCGAGAAATGCTGTAAGATGCGATATCAACGATATCAATATGCAGTATATCGACGAGTTTATGGACGCTCTGCAGGCGGCTATCAATCAGCTTTCCGCCGACGGCGTTTCCATCTCCACCGTTACGTCAAAGAGCCGCGAGCTGTCCAAGTATATGGCTCAGACTTTGGACGACGACTGGAGAGACCTCCGCGGTATGGAGATATGCTCCGTGGGTCTGGCAAGCATTTCCTATGACGAGGAATCCAAGAAGCTTATCAATATGCGCAATCAGGGCGCTATGCTTAAAGATGCCGCCATCAGAGAGGGCTACGTTCAGGGCAATATCGCCGAGGGTATCAAGGCGGCAGGCTCCAACAGCGCAGGTGCCGCTCAGGCATTCATGGGCATGGGTATGGGTATGAACACCGCAGGCGGATTTATGAGCGCCGCCTCCCAGACAAACGCTCAGCAGATGCAGATGCAGGCTCAGCAGGCACAGGCGGCTCAGCAGAACGCCAACACATGGAAGTGCTCCTGCGGCGCCGAGAATACCGGAAACTTCTGCAATAACTGCGGCAGCAGGAAGCCCGCTCCCGCAGGACAGTGGCAGTGCTCCTGCGGCACGGTCAACAGCGGCAATTTTTGCAGCAACTGCGGTGCAAAAAATCCCGACGCGGAATGGACCTGTTCCTGCGGCACCAAAAACAAGGGCAATTTCTGCAATAACTGCGGCGCTAAGCGTCCGTAAGCACAGGCTGCATTGCGGGACGATATATGTCGGTCTTTACACGGATATTCTGCGGAGCGCGCGATGACATCGAAGAATGACATTCTTGACGTGACATTCACGCTTTTCCGTAGGAAAAGCTGATAAAAATTAAAATGTACCATGAATGGCAAGGGGGTCATTAATTGGAAGTAGTACAGATCAAGTGTCCCAACTGCGGCGGCAGCGTGGCTTTTGACCCGAAAACCCAGAAGCACGTCTGCGAATACTGTATGTCCGATTTTACCGAGGAGGAGATCGCACAGATACAGCAGGAGGAGCCGCAGGATAATTATGTTATTCCCGATCGGGAGCAGCAGGAGGAATTCAATAACAGCACCAACCTTTACATATGCGATAACTGCGGCGCAGAGATCATCGCCGACGAAAACACGGCGGCTACTTTCTGCTTCTACTGCCACAGCCCGGTGGCGCTGAAAGGCAGGCTGACAGGCTCATGCCGCCCCGAGCTGGTCATTCCCTTTTCCTATACCAGAGAGCAGACTTTGCAGATATACAAGGACTGGTGCAGGAAAAAATGGTTCCTGCCCAACGACTTTACCTCCGCTCAGCAGCTGGAAAAGATAACGGGACTTTACGTTCCCTACTGGCTCGCCGACTGCACCATCAACGCTCAGATGGACGCCGAGGGACGGATCGTTACATCTCATGTCAGAGGCAATTACAGGATAACCCATACCAAGATATTCAACATACAGCGCGGCGCAACGCTGGAATACCGCGGCGTTCCTGCGGACGCGTCAAAAAAGCTGGAAGACCCTCTTATGGACTCGCTGGAGCCCTTTGATTACAGGGCTTTCAAGCCCTTTTCCATGTCCTACCTTTCGGGATTTTACGCGGATAAGTACGATGTTGACAAGGCGGAGGTGCTTCCGCGCATAAGGGCACGTCTGGAGGACGGCGCTCAGTCCGTGCTTATGCAGGACGTAAGGGGCTATACCTCCGTCAGTCCGCGAAGCAGGCGTACACAGATAATCCGCACAACGTGGCACTATACAATGCTGCCCGTGTGGTTTATGACGTACAAATACCGCGGCAAAAACTACTTCTTCGCCATGAACGGTCAGACGGGCAAGGTGCAGGGTATCCTGCCCATATCCGCTGCCAAGCTGGCGGCGCTGGCGGTGGGTCTGCTGGTTGTGCTGGGCGGTATCGCGGGACTGATCGGGGGTGCGCTGTTATGAAAAAGCTTTTGAAGGCAGTCCTTTCCGCGGCGGCGGCTCTGACGGCGGCGGTATGTCTGTCCATGAACGCTTTTGCGTATGAAAGCGGCTCGGTGGGTATCGACGATCAGGCGGGACTTTATACCGAAGAGGAAGAGGCTGTGCTGGAAGCCCGTCAGAAGGAGGTCGCTGACCTTACCGGCTGGAATATCGCAGTTGTCACCACCGACGTGGGCTTCGGCGAGGACGGCTACAATGCCATCGAATACGCCGAGGCTTATTACGACGATACCTTCGGTTACTCATCGTCGGGTCTGCTGTATCTTATAGATGTAGATTACCGCCACATCTGTATTTCGGGTCAGGCGGACTATGAATACTTTAACGACGAGCGCGCACAGACCATGTTCAAAAAGTGCAACGAGAAGTACATGAACTATGACGACATGGGCAACCTGATGACCTTTTACGAATATGTTGAGGAAACATATAAGCTTGGACCTTACTCCAACGGCAAGGTATACGGCAAGAAAATATTCAGTCTGTCCGCAGCGCTGGTGGTGGGTATCATATCCGCAGTTATCGGCGTACTGGTGGTAAGGGGAAGATATAAATTCCACCCTCAGCCAAGTACGAATCAGTATCTTGACGGAAACAAGATAAATTTCTACCGCAGGCAGGATATGTTCGTCCGCGAATTTACCACAAGGACGAATATCAGCTCAAACAGCGGCGGAGGGCGCAGTCACGGCGGTCACGGCTCCGGCGGCGGTCACAGCCACGGAGGTGCCGGAGGCGGCGGAAGAAGATAGACGATACAGCAATAATAATACTAATAGCCGTTAAAAATTGGGCGCACATTGTGCACCCAATTTTTGTCAATGTGAAAAGGGAGCACAATGTGTGCCCCTACACACTTTTACCCAAATTGGTAACTATTATAATAATTATAATACTAAACACCAATAAAAAACGGGAAAAAATCTGCGCCGAAATCCAAT
>JBJEQM010000275.1:0-1671 GCA_051881755.1 Oscillospiraceae bacterium | reverse complement strand
TAGTATTAGCGTCGTCCATTCGGCGCAATTTTTTTGGAGGACATTATGATTATCAGGACAATGACAATTGACGATTATGACCAAGTATACGAGCTATGGATAAATACCCCCGGCATGGGTCTAAACAGCGCCGATGACAGCCGCGGCGGTATCGGGCGTTTTCTTGCACGCAACCCCTCCACCTGCTTTGTCGCGGAGGAGGACGGGCAAATCATGGGAGCAATAATGTCGGGTCACGACGGTCGGCGCGGTTATATTTACCATACCGCCGTTCTGCCCCGGTACCGCCGCCGAGGTATTGGGCGTCGGCTTGTGGAGAGCGCCATGTCGGCTATGGAAAGCGAGGGCATAAATAAGACGGCGCTGGTGGTTTTCGGGCGCAATGAAACGGGCAACAGCTTTTGGGAAAGCATGGGCTTTACCTCACGCGGTGACTTGGTATACCGCAACAAAAATATTCGCGAATTTGTAAGGATAGATACATAATACGTTTGCGGGCGGAAATATCCGTCCGATTTTTTTTGCAAAAACTATTGACTTTTGAACAGTAGTGTGATATTATGTTTTCAAGGACAACTACTGTTCAATAAACAATAGAGAGGATAATGATACTATGACAAAGAAAAGTTATCTTAGCGAGCTGCGCAGACGGCTTTGCTTCCGCCTTTCCGACGCGGAGATCGATGACATTATCGACGATATGAGCGAATGTTTTGATGTGGGCGTTTCCGAGGGCAGGACGGAGGACGAGATAGCCGTTTCGCTGGGCACTCCCCAATCCGCTGCGGCAGAAATTCTCGACCAGCGGCATTCGGACAAAATTTTTATACCGCGAATGACCAAATACATACTCCCCTATTTATTCTGCCTGCTGATTTTATGGTTATACTTTTTCGGGTTACAATTTGTCGGTAATTATATACTTATTTCCATAATTTTACCCTCTGTGCTGTGGTTTACGCTGGTACAGACCCGCTTTTTCACGCAAATGAAAACCGACGATGCAGATTGGCTCTCGCTTATTGCGTCGGCGCTTTGCCTTGCGGGAGCATGGTTTTACGACGATCTTGTCACAGAAGTGCTGCGCGACAAGCCCGACACGGTACGCTTTACTATAACAGTTGGTGCGCTGATAACGTTGGCAATGCTTCTGCTGTCGGTGACGGTATGGAAAAGGGCGCCTAAGTGTCTTGCGCTGATACCCTTGGTGGCGGCGGGGTACGGTATTTATGCCACTGTCAGCGGTACGCATTTTCTCCTCGCCCAAAATGTTGAATTTGCCTCCCGCGAATATTTTGCGTGGACGGGCACCTTTGCAAATTACTTCCTCAACTGCATTTTCGTGTGTATCTTACTGCTGCTTATATGGTCAATATACAAAAAGAGCGCGGTCACTTTGCCCATAATGCAGATACTGATACCCATATCCGCCAAGGTCATGCTTGTAAAGGATTTTTACTCCAAGCTTGACCCCACAAACTTCACGGAATTGAACAATGTACACACCATTTACACAAGCAGCGAATTTTTATGGGTATCGCTCATTGGCGCGGCGGCAGCGCTGGCAATAGTAATTATCATGCGCATAAAGGGCAGGAAAGTCGGTGAGGGCTGATGGAAAAGGGACAGATGAAAAAAGGGGTGCTGGAGCTTTGCATACTGCACACTGTG
>JBJEQM010000274.1:0-1675 GCA_051881755.1 Oscillospiraceae bacterium | reverse complement strand
TATCTCGTCAACATCGATATCGTCCAGCTTGTCGGCAGGGAAAAGCTTCTCGGTCTCCTCCTCGCCGATGAAGAGCGCAACGCCGTTCAGCATCTCCTTTACGGTATCACTTGTGGTCGTAGTCTCCGCAATAGCCGCGCTGACAGCGTTCAGTTTCTCGTCAAATACCACCGTGCGGACGGGTATGTTAAACTCCTGTCCGTATGCCTTAAGCACTCTCGGCGTGCGGCAGTATGTGAACTCGCCCGACTTTACAACTCCGTTTGTCATATTAATACTGGATTTCATAATATATTCCTCCTTGCATTATTCGCCCGCAGGCTCTGTATCGCTCCATGTGCCCGTGTCAGGATCAAACCAACCCTCAACCTCGTCACCCTGACACGCCAGATTGCCCTTGATGATCATATCATCGTCATCATCGCACGAGGATACCTGCACCGCATAGTTGCCCTTATACGCAGGATACGAGCCGTTAGTGGGTTTGTCAAATTTATCCACGGTAATAACGGTAACGATCGCATCGGTGCCCGTCTTGCGCTGCTTGTATATTTTGTATACCTTGCGAATAGCAGGGTCGTTGAACATAAGCAGCGTTTCGAATGCGAATGTAGGCTTGTACCTTGTGATGTTCTCACGCTCTGACTTCTCGTTGATAAATTTGCGGGTTTTGGTCTGCGCGGAGGGAGATTCCGTCATAGCCGTCCAACCTGCGCCCAGCTGACGGTATACCCTGTCGCCCTCCTCAGCACCCGCGGGCGTAACGTCCATAAAACACGCTATGTCGGTACGCTGTGCCGTGGCTTCGTAGTTTGTGCCCTGTGTTTCCGTAAAAATACTCATAAAATATTACCTCCTTGTATACAGCAAAGTAAACTGTATCTGATATGTATTGTTATTTATGCCCTGCTCAATGAGCATAGCATTCTCCGCCGTTATCTTGGTAGGCGTGCAGCCCGACGGCATCAGCGGCAGCCTGCCCTCACGGGAATTGGTATTGCACCATTCCTGCACCTGTTCCAGCAGCTCCGCCTCGGCAAGCCGCTGCGCGTCGGATTTTCCAAGCTTCTTTATGTACAGCGTAAAATTATACTGATACTTGCCGCCGCCCGTGATAAATTTACGGAGCTGCTTTTCGCCGTCGGGCATAATGCCGTAGTTGGCGTCGGTATCGTCCGTCCAGTTTATGTACCGCTTGCCGACCTTGAAGCCCGACAGCGCAGGACAGCCGTTGATATATTCCTTTATGCCCGATATTATACTGTCTGCCATTATTTCTTCTTTCCTCCCGAAATTTTCGCCGCGGACGATAAGATATGCCCCAGAAAAATAACCTTCATGCGCTCAAACCACTTGCGTCCGCGCCTGCCGCCGTTTCGTGTGCCTTCTATGCCTCTGCCTGCGTTTTCGTAGTAATTTTTGCGCGCGTATGGAGCTGTATATTTTATCAGTCCCGAGCCGATAACGGTGCCCAGAAGCGCGGACTTTTTTAAGATACCCGAGCGGAACGGCACAAAGCTGTCCATGCAGCGTATGACCTCACTGTCGATGAATTTCTGTACCTTTCCGCCGCGGTTGAGCCCGCGCTCGCGGAGCAGCTGTTCCGTAGGCTTTATCTTAAACATTACTTTCCCTCAATTCTGACGTGCCACAGATGCGGACTGCCGTATAAATT
>JBJEQM010000273.1:0-1678 GCA_051881755.1 Oscillospiraceae bacterium | reverse complement strand
TGACGAAGAAACGGGACAGATGCGAACATGGCCCTACAACTATAATTCCAAGACGTATGATTACGCGGGATATTTCACATTCCAAGCGCTGCAGCGTTCGCTCAACACCGTCCCCGCACAGCTTATACAAATGGAAACTCCGCAGGAGGTATTCAGCTTCCTGCAAAACAAGTTCCAGATAACTACCCTTACGGCAAGCGACGCTGACCTTGCGCCTATGTCCGTCGGCGCTCTCACAAACGGACTTACCCTTGAGGAGCTTGTTGCGGCATATCAGGTGTTCGGCAACGGCGGTAAATATTACGCGCCTACATCATATACACAGGTGCTTGATTCCAACGGCAAGGTAGTTCTGCAGCATAAATATACACCTATCCAGTCTATCAGCAAGGAATCCGCTTACGTTATGAACAAGCTTATGCAGACGGTCATCGAAGGCCCGAACGGTACAGGACGCGCCGCCAAGCTTGCTAATACTCCCCTCGTCGGCAAGACAGGTACGTCTCAGGACTGGCATGACCTTTCCTTTGTGGGCTGTACTCCCGATTACGTCAGCGGCATCTGGTACGGCTACGATATCCCCAAGGAGATCCCCACTGGCACATATTACAGCTCGTCCATAGTATGGAAAAACGTATTCGGCGATATTGCGGACAGCGGTCCTACCAAGGAATTTCCCTCCTGCGACAGTGTAAAGGAGCTGTATTATTGTACAAAGACAGGTCTTCTCGCCAGCGGCACCTGCCCCACATCTTCCGTAGGATATTACAAGAGCACCAATATCCCCGCAATGTGCAGCGGAAACCATGAGACCGAGAAAACGGACGATACCAACAATAATAAAACCGATTCGGCGACTGCCGAATTAAGCGTTCTTAACCTTGCGGCTCTCTACTAATTTTGATTGGAGCATTATCCATGGAGCAGATAAAATTTTCCTGTCCCTGTCATTTCGGGCTGGAAAGCGTGTTAAAATATGAAGTGACCAAAATAGGCGGCAGCGATATATCAGTATCCGACGGCAGAGTGACCTTTACGGGAGATCACTCCATTTTGGCAAGAGCAAACATCTGCCTTGCCACCGCCGAGAGAGTCCTAATACAGCTTGGCGAGTTCCGCGCCGTAACATTTGAGGAGCTTTTTCAGGGCATAAAGTCCCTGCCGCTGGAGAATTATATCGGCGTAAAAAACGCTTTTCCCGTCAAGGGATATTCCCTTAATTCGACCTTACACAGCGTCCCCGACTGTCAGGCAATAATAAAAAAAGCCGCTGTAGAGCGGCTCAAAGGAAAATATAATGTAAGCTGGTTTGAAGAAAGCGGCAGCACCGTGCAGATACAGTTCAGCATACAGCGCGACAATGTAATTATTTACCTTGATACATCGGGCGCAGGATTACACAAGCGCGGCTACCGCCGCAATTCCAACGCAGCACCTATAAAAGAGACCCTTGCGGCAGGTATTATCGACCTTGCAAGAATAAGGAGCGACAGTATAGTCTGCGACCCGTTCTGCGGCAGCGGTACTCTGCTTATCGAAGCAGCGTACAAGGCGCTGAATATCGCTCCGGGGCTGAAACGTCACTTCTCCGCGGAAAAATGGGACGTTATCGACAGCAAGGTGTGGGAGGAAGAGCGTGCGCGAGCCTTGGACTCCATCAACAAGGACGCTGACTTCT
>JBJEQM010000272.1:0-1682 GCA_051881755.1 Oscillospiraceae bacterium | reverse complement strand
GCTGGAAGCCAGGGGCGGAAATACCCCGTTTTTTGCATCGCTTGTAGAGGATTTTTGCAACTGGGAATCCGTCGAACGGAAGTTATGGACGGCGATAAAAAAAATCGATGCTGACAAGCCCGAGGCGGACAAGCTTATGCGTACTGCGCTCAATGCCAGCAGCCGCAAAATGCAGATACTTAAGCAGCTGGACATCAAGACCACGAACGTTGTTGCGGACGATGACGAAGAAATGTAACGATATATGAGCAGGTCGATCCTGCATGGCGGTGATACTATGGGGAAAATATATTGCGGATATGGATGACAATAAAATCAATCCTTACATACAGGAATATATCGACCTTGTAAGGAGCGGTAAATATCCCGTATGCAAAGAGCAATTGCAGCTCATGGAGCTTGTGGAAAACGCACTTGCCGAGCCCGGTGTATATGTAGACGAGGAACAGCTGGAGAAATATCTTAGCTATCAGAAATATTTTCCCTTTGAGCTTTTCCCTTGGGAGAAATTCCTGCTGGCGCTGCATTGCTGCACTTATACGGAGGACGGGTTTCCAAGATTTTCGGTGCTGTTCAATTGTCTCGGACGCGGAGCAGGTAAAAACGGTTATCTCGGATATGAAAATTTATGCGAGATTACGCCTGCAAGCGGTCTTAAAAAATATGATATTTATGATTACGCCAATTCCGAAGAACAGGCCAAGCGTTCGTGGGAAGATGTGTACGACGTTCTTGAGGACAACAAGGCAAAATTATCCCGATTTTTCTACTGGAACAGTGAATATATCCAAAATCTGAAAACAGGGTCAATATATAAATACATGGCCAACAATGCCAAGACGGGCGACAGCTATCGTCCCGGCAAGGTCAATCACGACGAAGTACACGCAGCAGAGAGCACGGGCGCTATCACAACAGCCATAACGGGTCTTGGCAAAAAGCCACAGCCAAGGCGTACAATATGTACTACAAACGGTGACGTTAGGGGCGGCTATCTGGATGAGCTGCTTGAACGCAGCAGGAAGATCCTTGACGGAGAGATACCCGACGGCGGCTTTCTTCCGTTTATCTGTCATCTGGAAAGCGATGAAGAAATTGACGACCCCGATATGTGGTATAAGGCAAATCCATCGCTGCAATATCTTCCGACGTTGATGTGGGAGATAAAGCAGGAATATATCGAGTATAAGATAAATCCTGTTGCAAATTCTGGCTTTCCCACAAAGCGTATGAACAGACCGCCGCAGGTCAAGGAGGGCGGCGTTGCATCGTGGGAGCAGATATTGAACACAAATCAGCCTATAATTGAGGAGAAGCTGAAAGGACGTCCCTGCATCGCGGCGGCGGACTACATGAAAACCAATGACTTCCTCGGAGCAGGTCTGTTATACTACGTTGAGGGCAAATATGTATGGATAACGCACACATGGGTATGCAGCAGGTCCGCAGACCTTAAACGGATAAAGCCTGATCTTAGGGCATGGGAAAAAGCCGGGCTGTTGACATTTGTCGATGCGGAGGAGATTTCGCCGGATCTGCCTGCGGTATGGCTTGTTACCGAAGCGGTAAAGCGCGGGTCCAAGATAATTAAATTCGCGATTGACTCATATCGCTGGACGTGGATGCGGCGTGCTTTTGAGGCAGTCAATATTACGGACGACAAAAAGAGCGGCAAGGTATTC
>JBJEQM010000271.1:0-1683 GCA_051881755.1 Oscillospiraceae bacterium | reverse complement strand
ATATTGGATTTCGGCGCAGATTTTTTTCCGTTTTTTATTGGTGTTTAGTATTAGTGAGGAGCAGCGTATGAAAAGAGCGTATTTGAAAATATTGCCCGTGCTGGCGGCGTTTATACTGACGGCGTGTCAGCCTGTGAACGAGGCTGTGCCTGCCATGGCGGAGACGGACAGTCTGTCCGCGGAGACGGTCACGGAGGAGACAACCGTACCTCCCGAGACCACGGCGGAGACAACCACCACCACCGCCGTCACCGAGCCCCCCAAGCGGTACGAGACCGTTACCTTTGCGGCGGTTGGGGATAACCTTATACATTCAAGCATATACAACCAGGCGCACCGCCGCTCCGAGACTGGCGGGTACGATTTTATCTTTCCCTACCGCAACGTCACCGACCTTATCGACCAAGCTGACGTTGCCGTTATAAATCAGGAGACCCTTATCTGCAACGACAAATACGAGCCGTCTACATATCCCTGCTTCAACTCGCCCACGGCGCTTGGCGACCACATGATAAACATCGGCTTTGACGTATTCACCATCGCCAATAACCATACCTTGGACAAAGGCACGGACGGACTTAACGCCTGCCTTGACTACTGGCAGAGCAAGGCCGTCACCGTGGCAGGCGCATACAGAAACGCCGAGGACAAAAGCAATATCCGCACGGCGGAGGTCAACGGCGTGGTGTTCTCATATCTTGCCTATACCGAGAGCCTTAACGGGCTTTCCCTGCCGCAAGGCTCGGAGCTTATCATCGGCGACGCCAACGATATTAACGGCGTTATCGCGGACATAAAGGCGGCGGAGGAAATATCCGACGTGTGCGTTGTGTCCCTCCATTGGGGCGTGGAAAATTCCGATATTATCTCCGAGACTCAGCGCAATTACGCACAGCAGATAGCCGACGCGGGCGCGGACGTTATAATCGGCAACCACCCTCACGTCCTCCGCGATATAGAAATGATACAGCGTCAGGACGGCTCACAAGCCCTCTGCGCATATTCCCTTGGCAATTTTATATCCGCGCAAAGCGTAGGTCAAAACCTAATCGGCGGCGTGTTACAATTCAGCGTGACCGCCCTCGTTGACGGAGAGGACGAGGAACAGCCAGTTATCTCCGATGTAAAGCTTATCCCCATTGTGACACATTACGGTCCGAACTACTCGGATATAGAGCTTTACAAGCTGTCCGACTACACTCCCGAACTGGCGAAAAGTCACGGCGTGCGGTCTATGAGCACTTTCAGCTACGATTATATTATGGAGGTGCTGAAAAAGAATATCAGCGCGGAGTATCTTGTTCTTCCCGAAACCGAGGAAGAGGATAACGAATAGCAAAAAAATCAGGACGTTCAATTGAGCGCCCTGATTTTTATTATATCAAATATAATCGCTGATTAATACTAATACTAATAACCAATAAAAGTGTAGACAAAAAATCTGCGCAAAATCCATACACGCAAGATTTTGCTTGATTTTTTGTACACTTTTTAATTGGTTATTAGTATAAACACCAATAAAAAACGGAAAAAAATCTGCGCCGAAATCCAATATAAAAAAGCTAAAGCTTTTCAAGATTATCGGCTTGATTTTTTTCATATTTTAAATGGTGTTTAGTATAAATCGGTTCTGCCGTTTCCTGATCCCGCAAAAAGGGCGGATATAGAATCCGCCCTACAAAA
>JBJEQM010000270.1:0-6272 GCA_051881755.1 Oscillospiraceae bacterium | reverse complement strand
TTAGCGATCCCAAAATATCCTGAAAAGTTCGGCGAGGGCAAAGCGAGAATAGTGTCGTCATTCGCCTTGTCGGTCAGCAAGCCCGACAAGGACGAATTTCTAACTCTTCAAGCTTTGCCCTCGTCTCCTTATAGTATAATATAACAGTCTGCAATAAGTCCGACTTTATTCAATGGACTTGAACCCGTGTTCTTCAAGGAGAAGATTTGTTTCAATAATGCTGCGGCCTCGTTTTACCGCAAAAATAATTACGGAGTCGCGCTCGTCGCGGGCGTAAAGCGGACGTGCGCAGGCGGTCTTAAGCAGCTTTTGTATCTCTCCGAAGTTCAGCTTCATGCCAAAAGCAAGGGCGATGATCTTATCACGGGAAGGATTTTTGCCGCCCTCCAGTATCTGATATGCGTATATCCTGTTAAGTCCCGAGTCCTTTATGACCTGTGACACTTCCATATTTCGGCTTCCGATAAGCTTTTTTAAATATTCCGAAAGCTTTACATTTATAAAGTTATCGGAATTTTTTTCAATATAGTCGCTTATATCGGTGATTTCCGAAAGCTCGTTTTCAAGTTTATCCGTACTAACGGTATCCTGCATAAAAATTCCCCCTGAGTGTTGAATTTACGATAAAAATATGATAACATATAATTGATGGATTTTCAAGACAAAAGGATATTTATGAAGAATTTTATCATGATTTAGCTGTCGGCTTACCAAAGTAAAAGCTAAAAAATGTATAATAAAATGAAAAAATCTTAACAGGACTTGGATATGGGTACAAACATACTTGATACGGAATATCTGACGGTAAGGCAGCTTGACAAGGACGACAAGGGCACCGTCGAGCTTGTCCGAGCGGGGGACAGGCAGTTTATTCTGCGGACGATGGAGGGGAACGTAAGCTCTTATACGGCATTGCAGAAAATAGCTTCGCCGTTTCTTCCCAAGATCGAATATGCTGCCTTTGACGGCGAAAAGACCGTCGTGCTTGAGGAATACATAATCGGCGGAAAGGATATATTGACTTTAACGGAGGAAAAAGATATCGTTTCCGCATTCTGCGAGCTTTGCGATGTGCTGGGCGTGCTGCACAGTCACGGTATCGTACACCGCGACATAAAGCCCTCCAACATTCTTATTGCCCCCGACGGACATATCAGGCTCATCGACTTTGACGCGTCACGGCGCTACGACGACAGCAAGAGCGGCGATACACGCTGCCTCGGAACAAAGGGATACGCTCCTCCCGAGCAGTTCGGATACAGCCAGACCAACGCCGCCTCGGATATATATTCTCTCGGCGTTACGCTTAAAACCGTGCTCGGAGACAGGGCGGAGAAGAGAAAGTACAGACGTATCATCAGAAAATGCACGGAATTTGACCCCAAAAACCGCTATCAGAGCGCCGCTGCCGTGAAAAAGGCACTTAAATTCAGCGGGGCAGCGCTTGTTATGCCCATGCTGTTATTGGCGGCAGTTCTGACCTGTGTCTTGTGTTTCTTTTGGAATATTTACATCGAAGAGCCCGAAAGCACGACCGAAACAGCCTCTTTGCCGTCGGAAACGACTTCCTCCGCCGCGGCAGAACAGACGGAAACGGGAACAGCTTCTTCCGCGGTTACAACAGTTACAACGGCTGTAAAAACAACATCGTCTGCGGCTTCGTCGGAAACGCAGACTTTTACGGAGGAAACAACTACCGTTTCCGATGCGGAAGAAACAACGACCGCTCCCGTTACGGAGGAAACAACGGCTGTCTCCGTTACCGAAGAAACTTCTGCTTCCACTGTCCAAACGTCCGCGGAAGCGTCGGGAACGACCGCCGCACCGAAAAAGACCACTGCGGCGAAAACCACCACAGCGCCCGAGCGGGAAACTGCCACAGCGCCTCCCTCCTCGGAAACGGCAAGTCAGACCACCTCTCCCACGGGACTTCCTGCCGAGACAACATTCAAAAAGCTGCTTACCTGCGTTACCAACGGCACAAAGACTCCTGCTTTTACAAGATACGAATTTTCCTCGGGAAAATACTGCGACGTGCTTAACGAGCCTTATGAATTTGTTCCGGACGAAACGGTGACGGGCAGGTGGAGCTGCGTAAACTATACTTCAAACGGCACCATTATTTTCCCCAAAATGACTTTTAATCTGATGAAGAAATCTTCCTATGATACATATCCAAGATATGTTGTTTTTAATGAGGACGGCACCTGCTATTATGAAAGCTATTCCATTTTCGGAATGAAAAAAAGTCTCACCTACAGCAGCGACCTGATGAAGTGGACCTACGGCGTTATAGAAAGTCCGGCTGTGGAGGAATATTATTTTTACGAAAAATATTATCTTTACAAAGACGAATCGGGGGAGGAATACCTTTTTGTCGAACACAAAAACGGCGACTATATGAATTCACGGAATCCCGAAGCGGGTCTGCATTATTACATATATGAAAGATATAAAGGGGATTAGTATAAATCCGTCCGCAGAAATGCGGGCGGAATTTTTTTGACTATTTAGCTGACAGCTTACCAAAAAGAAAAATATGTCGTGTATAATAGAAAAAGCATGAAATATTTTTCAGCAAATTATTTTGGAGGAATGAAAAATGAGTATTGAAAATGATATTGCAAGAGCGGAAATAAACAAGGTCGCGATCGTACCGTCTATCGTTGCTGCCCTTATTATTGATGTAATTCTTTTGGCTTTCAGTATTAGCAGCTATGACGAATATTATATTTTAATATCATCTATAATTTCGGTAGGTATCTTAGTTGTATTTGTGGGTTTCAAGCTGTTTGTTCTGAGCCACATAAAGCTTGCCCTGACAAAAAAGCGGATATACGGCAAGACGGGGATCATCAACACAAAATCCATGGATTCGCCCATAAGCAAGATAAACAGCGTGTCCGTTGAGCAGGGCTTTTGGGGAAAGGTGTTCAGATACAGCACCGTTTCCGTCTCCACGTCCTCGGGAAACTATAAGTTTTCATATATAAAAAATGCGGACGAGTTCAAGGAAAAGACCATGGAGCAGATAGACGCCTATGAAAATGAAAAGCTGAAAAATCAATTTACCATGCTTGCGGGAAAAATGTCCGAATAATGCTGTATTATTATGTTATTTCCGCTCCGCGGCTCCTGTACTCCCTCGGACTTACTCCGTAAGCCTCGCGGAACAGCTTGCCGAAGTAGCTGATATGCCCGAAGCCGCAGGCCAAGCATACCTCTGTTATCTGCATATCCGTAGTCATCAGCAGCTCCAGCGACTTTTTCAGACGGTACTCATTCAGGAATGACACGGGCTTTTTGCCTATCATCGACCGAAAGCACCGAAAGCACTCGCTTTTGCTGATATTGGCGGCGCGGGCTATGTCCTCCACCGTGATATCATTCTGATAGCTTGCGTAGATGTATGAGAGCATTGTTTTCAGCCGCTTTTCGTTGGTGATAGTCCTGCGGTCTACAGGCGCTGGATAAGCTTCACCGATATTCTCCGCCAGACTGCACCACAGCTCGCCGATAAGATCGCGGCACCTAAGCTCGTAGCCGAAGCAGTGTTTTTCGGATATTTCGCATATCCTCCGCACATCTTCTATCATTACGCGCTGCCACTCATTTTCACGGGACAGCTTCATGCAGCGCAGGGACTTATCTCCGATTATCGGCAGGACGTACTTGCGATAGATAAGGTCCTCGCCGCAGTCGCCGATAAAATCGGGCAGAAAGCATATGGTCGCAAGCACAGGGCACTCCTTGTCCGCAATCGCCGCCTGCTTGTGCATGGCGTTGGTGTTGATGAAAAAGCCCTCGCCTGCGGTCAGCGTGCAGCTTGTATTATTGATGAATATTTCGACTTCTCCCGACAGTACCACCGAAAATTCCAGCTCGGGGTGCCAGTGCCAGCCTATAAGATGCTCGGGACACCATCTGAAATGATTGATGTACGCCTGCATGGGATAGCTCGGCGTTCCATGCATTATCGGCTCGCGTAAATCGTTTACTCCCGCCAGCGGTCGGTTTATTATTTCCATACATGACTCCTCTTGGCATTATTGTTATAATTTTAGCTAATATATTGATAGAATTATCTTGGTATTGCTGTTATTATTATAATCAGCAGCAGTATAATTGTCAAGACCGGCTATCGTACCAATATACAGAGAGGAGTTTTATTATGAGATTTATTCAGGACGACCAAAAGCTTATCGCCAAAAACGGCTGTGAGACCCTGCTCATCGAACCTTGGGGCAAAAACTCACTGCGTGTACGCGCAGCGCAGAATCCCGGATTTTCGGGCGAGCTTCACGCGCTCAGCGAAACCGCAGGTACCGCGGAGATACATATTTCCGACGGCAGCGCCGAGATAAGCAACGGCGATATCCGTGCAGAGGTGAACTTTGCGGGAGTTCTCAGCTTTTACCGCAAAGATAAGCTGATACTCCGCGAATACTACCGCAGCTACGGCGGAACTATCAGCAAGGAAAGCCGCTGCCTTAAGGTTATCGGCAGAGAAATGAAGGGTCTTGCGGGAAACGACTGGCGCATGACCGTCCGTTTTGAGAGCAATGATGGCGAAAAGCTTTTCGGTATGGGACAGTATCAGCAGCCCTACCTTGACTTAAAGGGCTGTACGCTGGAGCTTGCTCAGAGAAATTCGCAGGTCACGATTCCCTTTGTCGTATCCTCCATGGGCTACGGATTTTTCTGGAACAATCCCTCGGTGGGACAGGTCACCTTCGGCAAAAATATGACCGAGTGGCACTCCCGTGACTGCGAGGAGATGGATTATTGGATAACCGTCGGCGACACGCCCGCGGCTATTATTGAGAATTTCACGGAGCAGACAGGCAGAACGCCCGAAGTGTCGGAAGAGCTTCTGGGACTTTGGCAGTGCAAGCTCCGCTACCGCACACAGGACGAGGTGCTGGCAGTTGCGCGGAAATATCACGAGCTGGGAATACAGCTCAGCGCCATCGTTATCGACTTTTTCCACTGGCCTTATCAGGGCTCATGGCGATTCGATGAAAAATACTGGCCCGACGTAAAGGCAATGACGGACGAGCTTCACTCCATGGGAATTAAGGTAATGGTCTCCGTATGGCCAAGCGTGGATAAAAAGTGCGAGAATTTCTACGAGCTGAACGACCTGGGACTTCTGGAGCGCACCGAGCGCGGCGCAGCGCAGACCTACGACTATCAGGGCGACTGCCTCACCATTGATATGTTTAACCCCGAAGCGCGTGAGTACCTTTGGAATAAATGCAGGAAAAACTATGCAGATTTGGGCATAGACTTTTTCTGGCTTGATAACGCCGAGCCCGACTATGCGGTATATGATTACGAAAACTTCCGCTTCTACAGCGGTCCTGCATTAAAGGTGGGAAATGAATATCCCAAATATTATGCCAAGGCGTTCTATGAGGGCATGACGGCACAGGGACAGAGCGGCTTTGTAAGCCTTATCAGAAGCGCGTGGGCAGGCTCTCAGAAGTACGGCACGCTGGTGTGGTCGGGAGACGTCCCCAGCACCTTTGAAGCGTTCCGCGACCAGCTTTCGGCAGGACTTAACATGGGTATTGCGGGAATACCGCTCTGGACAACGGATATCGGCGGCTTTATGACGGACGACATTGCAGACCCCGAGTTCCGCGAGCTTCTGCTGAGATGGTATGAGTTTGCGGTATTCACTCCGTTCCTGCGTATGCACGGCGACAGAGGACCTTATGATATCCCGCCTCTTGACGACCGTGATTTTGGCGGCGGATACCTTAAAACAGGTCATCCCAACGAGCTTTGGAGCTACGGCGACGAAGCCTTCAAGGTAATGCGCGATCAGCTTGGAGTACGTGAAAAGCTTATCCCGTATATCCACGGCCTTATTGAGGAATCGGGCAGAACGGGCGCGCCGCTCATGCGCACCATGTTCTATGAATTTCCCGATGATGAAACGGCATGGGAGCTTTCAGACCAGTATATGTTCGGCAGCCGCTATCTTGTTGCGCCTGTCATGGAGTACGGTCAGCGCAGCCGCCGTGTTTACCTGCCTGCGGGCAGATGGCAGCCTCTTGGCGGTGGAGATATCCTCGACGGCGGCGTTTGGATAACAGCAGACGCTCCGCCGGAAAATATCCCTGTTTTCGTAAAGTGCGAAGAATAATATATATCGAAAAATGGCGCTGTATTATACGGCGTCATTTTTGATATCTGCAAAAAAGTCTGCATAATACTAAACACCAATAAAAAACGGAAAAAAATCTGCGCCGAAATCCAATATA
>JBJEQM010000269.1:0-1690 GCA_051881755.1 Oscillospiraceae bacterium | reverse complement strand
AAAATATTTTCATAAATCCGATTGTAATTTCCCGCCTTTGGTGGTATAATAAAACCAACAGCTTACGGAGGTAATATATGAAGTATTCCAGATTATTAAAGGGCGCCGCCATAACCGGCGCTGCTATGTTTGCGATCAGAGGTCTTGACGACCGCCTTGAAACAACGCACTATATAATAGAATCCGAAAAAATACCCGAGGGCTTTGACGGGTTCAGAATTGTGCAGGTATCGGATTTTCACGCGTCCGCGGTTCCGGGAATCATCGAGGAGATCAGAGGGGAAACGCCGGATATTATTGTTTCGACAGGCGACCTTGTGCATGACAAGGGCTCATACGAGCCGGGTGTATTGCTCTGCGAACGTCTTATGAAAATAGCGCCCGTGTATGCCGTGACCGGCAATCATGACCTGCGCCGCTCCGATTACGCCAAATTCCAGAGTGACCTTGACGGCACCGGCGCGGTAACGCTGCATGATGAAAGTATCACGCTCAGCAGCAGCGGCGACGAAATCGTGCTCAGCGGAATCGAGGACCCGTTCTCGGAGGACGGAAAAACTATAGACCAGAATGTGAACGCGTCTATAGACAAGCTGCCGGAAACCGAAAAATATCATATTGTTCTGTTCCACAGGGCAAACCATATGGACCTTCTGAAAAATCACGGCTTTGACCTTGTCCTTGCCGGTCATCTCCACGGCGGACAGATACGTCTGCCCAACGGACGCGGCGTGTGCTCGCCAAAATCAAGCTGGGGCAGCGGCTCGCCCATGCTGTTCCCCAAGTATTTCGGCGGACACTATAAATACATGAGTATGGACATGATAGTAAACAGGGGCATAGGAAACCCGATGATAATACCCAGACTTTTTAACCGTCCCGAACTGACGGTAATAATACTGAAGCACAAGGAGACAAAGAAATGAAACGAGCAATTTATACCTGCTTCCCCGAGGGAAAGCACAAGGTACTCACAATGAGCTATGACGACGGTCAGATACATGACAAGCGTCTTATCTCGATTTTTAACAAAAACGGAATAAAGGGTACCTTCCATATCAATTCCGGCCTTATGGACGAGCGAAAGGTTCAGCTGTCGGAGATAAAAGAGGTCTATAAGGGTCATGAGGTAAGCTGCCATACGGTTTACCACCCGACAATCGAGCGCTGCCCGCTTCCGGCGGTGGTAGAGCAGATAATTGAGGACAGGCGTAACCTTGAAAGAGCCTGCGGCTATCCTGTGC
The DNA here is from genome assembly GCA_051881755.1 of Oscillospiraceae bacterium. Taxonomy (GTDB): domain Bacteria; phylum Bacillota; class Clostridia; order Oscillospirales; family Ruminococcaceae; genus UMGS363. The sequence goes on along the minus strand of JBJEQM010000269.1, from coordinate 446 downwards.
GCGGCATGAGCTATCCGAACGGCTCCTACAGCGAGGATATTGTAAAGCTGCTCCCCGCCTGCGGCATTGAATACTGCCGTGTTGTGGGAAACACCGATGATTTCGCCTTTCCCGATAACTACCTGACATGGAAATCCACCTGCCACCACGGCCACAACCTCATGGAGAACGCAAAGCGCTTTGCGGACCTTCACAAGACGCAGTATCTTTATATGATGTATGTATGGGGACACAGCTATGAATTTGACCGTGACAATTCATGGGATTTAATAGAGGGCTTCTGCGAGTACATAGGCGGCAGAGATGATATATGGTACGCGACAAACATTGAAATAGTTGACTATATGAACGCGGCAAAGCGCCTTAAATTTACGGTTGACGGAGATATGGTATATAACCCGAACGCGATCCCGATATGGATATCCGTTGACGGTAAAATGCATAAA
>JBJEQM010000268.1:0-6303 GCA_051881755.1 Oscillospiraceae bacterium | reverse complement strand
CCCAATAAAACGACCATGGAAATATTGTGTGCGGCGCTGCGAAAAAATTGCAAAAATACTTGATATGTCGCCGCAGATGTTGTATAATATAATAAGCTATTGATGTAGGAAAGGTGCGGCAAATGTCAAGATCAAGATATGCAAGTCAGGATAAGCCGTCGGGAGCGGTTATTCTGCTGAATGTGGTAATAATTATACTTCTCTGCGCCGTTATTGCGGCGCTGGGGTTATATTTGTATATTTTTTATACGGGAAATAAGCCTGAATTTCTCAGCGCTTTTTCGTTTTCGTCGCAGGACGGAGATGACGCAGTTGTAATAACTCCCTCCGAGACGGTGAGCATTACTCAGATGACCACCGAAGCGGAGACTACTACCGCGGCGACGACCGTCCCCACCGAAACGGCAAGCGCCCCCGAGACCGCCGAGACCGAGCCGAAATATACCTCCACCGAGTATGACAAGGAGTTTTATTCCAACTCGCTTTTTATCGGCGACTCCATTTTTACGGGCTTCTCGGGCTTCGGATATTTACAGCCCGAAAACGTTTTTGCACAGGTGGGACTTAATCCCGAGTCCGTTCTATCCAAGAAGGTAGAGGACGTGACCGCCGTTGAAAAGGCGTCGGATATGCAGCCCGAAAGGATATGTATAATGCTGGGCACTAACGGACTGGCGTTCCTCGGCGTGGACTACATGGCAAAGGAAATGGACGAATTTGTGCGTGAGCTTCAGGGAGTATGTCCCGAAACGCAGATAATTATTCTGTCCATACCGCCCGTTACCGAGGAGCATGAAAAGGATAATCCCGAAAAAATCCCCGTAATTGAGGAATATAATTCCAAGCTGAAAACGGTTGCCGACGATAACGGCTGCCTGTACATAGACATTTTTACCATGCTTCAGGACGAGGACGGATATCTTGCGGAGGATTACGCCGAAGCGGACGGTCTGCATTTCCTCGGCAAGGCTTACGGAACGGTGCTCAGCCGCATACAGTATGAGCTTACCGGCGGAGACGAGGAGCAGCCACAGGTGACCGAGACTGAGACAGTCACCGTAACCGAAGCTTCTACCGTGGCTATTGTAGTTCCCGATATAGCCGACGTGACCGTAACGGAGGTTCCCGAGGAAGTAACGTCCGATACGGAAACGGAAGTCTCCACAGTTGAAATTATCGTATAAAGAAAGGAAGTTTAATATGAATATGAAAAAAATTCTTACGGGATTGATGATAGTGCCCATGCTTCTGCTGGGAGCGTGTTCGGGCAAGACTGAGGAACCTGCCAAGGAGCCTCTGCCCTCCGAGATAACAAGCGCCATCATGGCGGAGATAACCATACCCTCCGCTGTTGAAAAGGGCAAAGAGGACGTTGGCGCATATTACGATATCGACGTGGAGCAGGCGGAGTCCATTTCCGTTTTCATCTGCGGTTCGGGCGCTTATCCCGACGAGCTGGCTGTTTTCAAGATGAACTCTCCCGAGCAGGCGCAGGCAGTAAAGGATATCGCACAGAAGCGTCTTGAAAATCAGACCGAGCTTTACAAGGACTATACTCCCAATGAGGTATACAAGCTGGAAGAGGCTCAGGTGACGGTCAAGGGCAATTATGTTATGCTGTTCGTTTGCGAAAACGACGCAAGAGCCCTTGAAATTGCAGAAGGCTTATTTTAAGTGAACATCGCATAAAAATGCCCGACGACTTTGTGCGATAATATTTTAAATTATTACCAATTTGAAAAAAGATACAAAAAACACTTGTATTTTTTTAGCTTTTAGGTTATAAGGATAATAGTCGTTTGAGTATAATATCTCAAGGGCAAAAATTTCCGACGACAGGCAAAGGAAAAGGATGGGTCTAAAATGAGTAATGATCAGACAATGACATTTTCCGTCTACGAAGATAATGAAGGCGAGCTTAAGAAAAATCTCACTATTATATATGACGCGCTTCGTGAAAAAGGTTATAATCCCATAAATCAGATCGTAGGCTATATCCTCTCGGAGGATCCAACCTACATAACGACTTACAACAATGCAAGAAGCCTGATACGGCATATCGACCGCGATGAGCTTTTGCAGGTACTTGTAAAATCTTACCTTGGGGAATAATTTTTACCGAAAGCGCTGTGATATTGTTACAATCACGGCGCTTTTTGTAATATACGGAATGTAAATTGTGATTGAATTGTAACCGTATTGTAGTTTTATTTTCAGGATAAATGTGTTATAATATAGCTGTAAGAAAAACAAGAGAATAAAATATCGCGCACGGGGCAAAATAATTCAGACGGAGAAAACCGTCAGAAATATGCTTCGGGAGCCGAAAAAATGGGAATAAAAAAGCTTGCCGCGTTGATGGCGGCAGCTGCGGTGATGACCATGAGCGGCGTTACCGCGGCGGCGGAAAATACCGTCGGCGGCGATTTTTCGTCATTGAGCACCGAAAGTCACGGTTACGGACAGGGAGTTGAATGTGACGAAAATAACCGTCCCACGGGCGCGATCATGTTTAACGACGAATACAGTGTTTATGACAGCTATGCTATAATGGAAAACAGCAGCGGCGTTATCCTTACCTTTGATCAGGGCTACGAAAACGGTTATACCGAAAGTATACTTGATACCTTAAAGGAAAAGAACGTCAAGGCGGTGTTCTTCCTGACGGGAGACTACGCCAAGCGGAACAAGGAGCTTGTACAGCGAATGATAGCCGAGGGACACATTATCGGCAACCACGGAATGGAGCATAAGTCCATGCCGACGCTTTCTCCCGAAGCCGCCAAAAATGAAATTATGTCGCTCCACGACTACGTTAAGCAGGAATACGGCGTAGAAATGAAATATTTCCGTCCTCCCTGCGGCGAGTATTCGGAGCAGTCGCTGGCAGTTTGTCAAAGCCTGGGGTATAAAACCCTGCTCTGGAGCTTTGCTTACTGCGACTGGGACGTAAACAACCAGCCCGACGTCAATACAGCGTACGCCAAGGCTACATCGGCGGCGCATGACGGCGCAATATACCTCCTCCACAGCGTTTCAGCCACCAATGCGGAGATACTGCCGAGGGTCATAGACGAGCTTCGTGCGGAGGGCTTTGAATTTACGCTCCCTCAATAAATTGCTTTCACGGTCGGGAAACCGATCATGATTTACTGTATGCCGATGCAGACGGTATACTTTGTTCAGGCGCATATCTTTTTCGTGCCTCCTAACTTTTATTTTCTTTGCTTTGGGCAGCCTGCACTAACAGGCTTGCCCGATTTTTTTGCATAAAAATCCCCGTTTCCTTGCGGAGAACGGGGAAATTTTATTCGTTTGTATCATCATAGCTGTAATCATCGGGGAGAGCGGCGCTGTCAATTCCGTCCATACCGTCGTATTCGGCAGTCGGCTCTTCGGGGAGAGCAGGCTCGTCATAATCGCTGTATGATAAGCTGTCTGTGCTGATGCCGTCCATAGCGCCGACATCGTCCGTATTGACGGTTACATCGGCTTCATTGGAAGGCTGTGCTTTGGGCTGTCCGAGACCCTCCATTTCCTTGGGAGCTTCCGCAGGCTTCTCTTCCTGCTTGGGCGCTTCTTTTTTCAGCGGCTTGTTGAAAAATTCATCGGGTGAGGGAGGCTGCTTTATATTGTATATATCCTGCGGAGGTGTATACTGAGGGGGAGCATACTGCGGAGGAGTATACGGCGAAGCGCTGCCGTTCTGAGCGCCGTTAGGCGTATTGATATACGGCTGAACGCTGCTGTCGGCAGTACTGTTTTTGTGCTGCACCGGTTTATATAATACCAGATACATTATAAAGAACACAGCGGATATGCCTAATCCGAAAGCAAACATTATTTTGTTTCCCGTAGAGTCTTCATCGGGGTCGTATTCCTCAATCTGATAGGGGATAATATATTTGTTTATCTCCGCTTCGTTCGCATACCATTCGGTATCCGCAAGATATTCGATCAGGAACGGACGAACGTCGTCTTCCAGCGGCTTGACCTTTCCCATAAGGAAATAGTCGTGCCACTCAACGTCCTTGCCGTCCCACGCGTCAAGAGTGTCGTTGTAAATATCCTCCATAGCCTGCGTGGAGTTTGCATTTTTTACAAGCACCGTTATGTACTTGGGGTCCTCGTCGCTTTCCTGAAACAGCGGCATAAGGTAGTAGCTGCCCGAAACGCGTGAGGACACCTCAATTCCGTATTTTGTCTGTGTGGTGGTCTCCTCGCAGTAGCAGCCGTATAGGTAGAGAACGTCGCCGTATACGTTCATATCGCTGCTGAATTCCGCGGAGGTCATTGTGTTGAAGTCATTGCGCTGCTCCTCGTAAGCTTGGCTGATATCGGAGCGGAATCTGGCAGCTTGTACAATACCGACAGCACCCATGCAGCATATGAAAAGCCCCATGATCATTATGATTATAATTGCCGTTTTTCTGTTGCCGAACCAAATCATATAAAAATACCCCGTTCTTTATTAATATAAAATTTACAAATAAAATTTTAACATATTTTTGATATTAAGTCAATTAACATTGTGTATAAAAAGAAGATATACGGTAAAATAATTATGAATTAATGCGGCTTATACGGAAATATATTTATAATAATAAAAGCAAAAATTTTTTTGTTAAAAAGTTGACATAAAAGAAAAAATCTGCTATAATACAATGTGGCGGTCTGTGTGACCGTGTTTTTGCGTTTATCAAGATCCGTCCCATACAGCGGCATGGGACGGCAGGCAATAATTTTTCTGCCGCTGGGAAACGGAGCTTTTATCATGTCTGCAAATATTGTAATCGGTACGCAGTGGGGCGACGAGGGCAAGGGAAAGGTCATTGATATCCTTGCTTCCAGAGCCGACGTTGTAGTTCGCTCGCAGGGCGGAAACAATGCCGGACATACCGTGGCGAGCAACGGCGAGACCTATAAGCTGCACCTTATTCCCTCCGGTATTTTGTATAAGGATACCCTCTGCCTTGTGGGCGCTGGCGTTGTGCTCAACCCTCAGGATATCCTCAGCGAGATCGACGGACTTGAGTCCAGAGGTATCAGCTGCGACAACTTGAAGATAGACCCCAGAGCGCACATCGTTATGCCTTGGCATATCGTTCTGGACGGACTTTCCGAGCAGTTCAGAGGCAACCTTGATATTGGTACTACAAAAAAAGGTATCGGTCCTACATACATGGACAAGTATGAGCGCTCCGGTATCAGATTTTACGACCTTATCCACCCCGAGATATTCGCCGAAAAGGCAAGAGCTACCGGTAAGCTGAGAAACAAGATAATCACCGAGGTATTCGGCGGCGAGGCTGTTGATATTGAGGCGGTCATCAAGGAATATACCGAGTACGGCAAGCGCCTTGCCAAGTATGAGGCGGACGTTTCCGTTCTCACATACGAGGCTGTCAAGGCGAACAAGACTATCCTCTTCGAGGGCGCACAGGCGACTCTGCTTGATATCGACTTCGGCACATATCCCTATGTTACAAGCTCTCACCCTGTTTCCGCCGGCGTATGCGTGGGCACAGGCGTGGGTCCTGCGGTCATCGACAACATTTACGGCGTTGCCAAGGCGTACACCACACGAGTAGGCAAGGGACCTTTCCCCACCGAGCTTGACAACGAGATAGGCGAGTATATCCGCAATAAGGGCGGCGAGTTTGGTACAACGACAGGCCGTCCCAGAAGAACAGGCTGGTTTGACTCCGTAATTATCCGTCACGCGGTGCGCGTAAACGGTCTTAACTGTCTTGTTGTGAACAAGCTTGACACTCTTGCGGGTATCGATACGCTGAAAATTTGCGTAGCGTACAAGAAGCCCGACGGCACTATCGTCAAGGATTTCCCCGCAACGCTGGAGGAGCTGGAGGGCTGCGAGCCTGTTTACGAGGATCACCCCGGTTTCAACGATGATATTTCCGCCTGCCGCAGCTTTGACGAGCTTCCGCAGGTCTGCAAGGACTACATCAACCGTCTTGAAGAGCTTTGCGAATGTAAGATCGCAATGGTAGGCGTTGGTCCCGACAGAGAGCAGCAGATAGAAAGATAAGAAAAATATTATCCCCGAAATGAACGTATAAGCTCATTTCGGGGATATTTCTTTGCATTATACATATAAATATAAAATAAAACCGCCCGATAAAATCAAGCGGTTTTATGGGGTGGGAGATGGGATTCGAACCCACGATCTTCGGGACCACAATCCGACGCTTTAACCAGCTAAGCTACACCCACCATATGGCGCGTCATACTGGATTCGAACCAGTGGCTTACTGCTTAGAAGGCAGTTACTCTATCCAGCTG
>JBJEQM010000267.1:0-6315 GCA_051881755.1 Oscillospiraceae bacterium | reverse complement strand
TGCGGTCTCCGTCAGGGCGAATATGGAAAAATACATTCCGTCTATTTTATCATACTCCGCGCGACCCGCGGTCTGGAGCAAAACTATATTGTCCTCGCTGAAAAGCCTGCCTCTGCCGCCGTGAGCGGCGATGTACTCCAATGTCTGTATATTGGCGATGGTGTGGTCAAGTCTGCCGCCAAGCGCGCCGCACAGGGTGATGTCGTTATACCCCATGGAAAGCGCCTTTTTTACCGCAAGCATCATGTCAGTATCGTCCTTGCGGACGTCCGCTTTGTATATCTCGCAGTTGTCGGGAAGCTCCTCGGTGAGGCTGTCGAAGTCGCCCAATATAAAATCGGGCTTTATACCAAGCTTTTTCACATGGGAATATCCCCCGTCGGCGGCGATGATGTACGCTCCCGACGGAACATTATATTTATCGTAGCAACCGACAGCTCCGCTGCCGAATATCCAACATTCTTTCATAAATACGCAGTCAGGTAGTGCCTTTTATCTCCCACTCCTTTATCTGCTTTGCCTCCTCGTACATTTCCGTGTAGCTTTGATACCGCGACATGGGTATATCGCCCCGCTCTGCCGCCTCGCGCACCGCACAGCCCTTTTCCTTTATGTGGGCGCAGTCGGGAAAGCGGCATTTGCCCTCGTACTCGTCAAACTCGCGGAAGCATGATGCAAGGTCGTTTTTCAGTATAATATCGTACTTGTTGGTCTCAAAGGTGGAAAATCCCGGAGTGTCCGCAATATACGCGCCGTTTTCCAGCTTGAAAAGCTCAACGTGACGGGTGGTGTGACGTCCGCGTCCAAGCTTTTTGCTTATCTCGCCCGTTTTGAGGTTTACGCTGCTGTCGATATGGTTGAGCAGCGTGGACTTGCCGACGCCCGTATTGCCTGTAAAGGCGCATACCTTGCCGCTTATCCTGCCGCAGAGCCGTTGGTATGTCGCGGGGTCGTCGTAGTCTATCTCGAATATGTCCGCGCCCGAGCCTGCGTATATCTCCCCGATACGGGCATCGTTGAGTATATCCCGCTTCGTAACGGCGATAATGCTGCCTATGCCCTTGTACTCCGCTATGGCGATAAACTTGTCCAGCAGCAGAAAATTCGGCGACGGCTGACAGGTGGATATGACAAAGATAATATAATCAAGATTTGCCAGCGGCGGACGGATAATGCTGTTGCGGCGCTCGTATATCTTCGATATAACGCCCTTTCCGCCGTCTATCTCCTCGATTAGCACCCTGTCTCCCACCATTGGCGAGATATTCTGCTTGCGGAATATCCCCCGCGCCTTGCACTCCAATATACCCAAGGGGGACTCTGCAAAATAGAGTCCCCCGATAGATTTTAATATAAATCCGTTTTCAGATATCATAAAATATACCCACTGAATTAATATCCGTTAAGGATACTGTTCCAGAATTCTTCATCGTCAAGATTTATCTCCTCGCTGCTGCCGTCGTCAATAAACGGAGGGTCATAGGTGGTAACTTCTTCCTCTTCCGTAAACATACTCTTAAACAGCGATTTATTAAACTCGACCTCGGTAACGGTGTTTTCATCAAAGTTTACGCTGTATTCACCGATAGTCTCGCTGCTGCCGGTATCCTTGTTTACAGCCTCCAGCATGACTTTTTGCAGTCCCGAGCCCTTTATGGTAATGGAGACCGTATTCGCATACGCAACATTGTCGATCTTCTCCGTGCCGATGATATTGCCGTTGATATAGGCGTTGAACTCCGCCTTGCCGCCGCTTACGCCGTCGGGTATCTTAAAGGTGATAACAGCCTCCGCCTCGGGAGCAACGCCCGTGCTGACGGTAAGAACAATGGTGGAATTAAGCGGCACGATATTGGACTCGCCGTTCTCCAGAACGGGCGGCAGGCTCTGCTCGATTACAGTACCCTTTGCCTCCGCGGAGTCCTCCTCCATGACCTGTACGGTAAATTTGCCGCCCAGCATGGTCTTGGCTGTCTCGATATCATAGCCAACGACCTCGGGAACAATAATATCCTGCTCCTCGGGTCCGCGGCTGACATACATAAAGATAGTGGAGCCGTACTCGACCTCCTCGTTGCGGGCAGGGTCGGTCATAATGACGTTATCCTTTTCCACCTTGTCGTCAAATACGCTGTATATCTTTACATCAAAGTCGTAGTTGCTTTTCAGTATGTTCTGGGCGGTCACGGAGTCCTGGTCGTACACATTTGGTACAACTACCATTCTCGGACCCTTGCTGACAACAACCTTGACGGTAGCCTTTCCGACAAGGTAATCGCGTCCTGCTTCGGGCTTCTGTGAGATGATCGCGCCCTCGGGTTTATCGGAGGAGTAGGTCTGCTCCTCTACCTCAACGCTGAACTGATTGGCGTAATATGTCTTGACCTCCTGATAGCTGTAGCCCACAAGGTCGGGCATCTGCGCCACAGTGACCTCTTCATCACCGCCGCCCGTTATCTTGATGATAGATATAGCTATAAAAGCAATTACGATAATGAGTATGCCTGCGGCGATAGCCATGAGGATAACAACGAAATAAGAGGATTTTGATACCTTTTCTTCCTCCTCATAGTCGTCGTAATCGTCATATTCCTCCTGACGGGCAGGCAGCTCCTTGGATTGCTTTTTAAGCTTGGTCTTCAACTTCTTCTCCCCTTTTTTCTCCTCGGCAAAGTGACTGCCCTTTTCGGGAGTGTTAGCCTCGTAAGCTGCGGCAGCGGCAGCCTTTGATACCGCTCCTGCATTATAATACTGGGTCTTGTCGGAAAGATATTTATACTCAAAAACAATGCTGGGGTTTTTCTTGAACTCGTCGATATCCTTTATCATTTCGGAGGCGGACTGGTAACGCTTGGAAGCCTCTTTCTGCATCGCCCGCATAACAATCTCTTCCAGACCCTCGGGAATGGAATCGTTTATCTCGCGGGGAGGCTTTGGCTCGGTCTGCATATGCATAAGCGCCACGGTCACGGGATTGTCCGCGTCGAACGGCTTTACGCCCGTCAGCATCTCGTACATCATTACGCCTACGGAGTAAATGTCGCTCTTTTCGTCGGTAACGTCGCCGCGAGCCTGCTCGGGGCTGATATAATGCACGGAGCCTATCGCCTTATCGGAAACGGTCTTGCCCTCCTCACGGGCAAAGCGCGCTATACCGAAGTCCATGACCTTGATAGTGCCGTCGGGGAAAAGCATGATGTTCTGAGGCTTGATATCACGGTGTACAATGCCTCTGTCGTGAGCGTGCTGCAATGCGCGGAGTATCTGCACGATAAAATGCACGGTGTCTTTCCATTTGAGAACGCCCTGCTGCTCGATAAATTCCTTTAATGTAATGCCGTCGATATACTCCATTACAATGAACTGTATCCTGTCCGTAAAGCCCACATCGTATATTTTCACGATGTTTGGGTGGGAAAGAACAGCTATTGCCTTGGACTCATTGCGGAATCTGCGCACAAAATCCTCGTTGTCCGCAAATTCGGTTTTAAGTATCTTTACGGCGACCACTCTGTCCTCCACGATATCGGTAGCCTTGTAAACGTCCGCCATGCCGCCTACGCCGATAAGCTCGGTTATTTCATAGCGTCCGTCCAGCTTTTTGCCAATGTTTTTATCCATTGAGTTCACTCCTGTATATGATATGCGCTTAAGCTATGACAGCAACGGTGACATTATCTCCGCCGCCGCCGCTAAGCGCCGTATTTATAAGCTTCTCTGCGATCTCTTCACGCTCCGAGCTTTGTACAATGCCCAGCAGAACTTCCTCGTCGCAGTAGTTGGACAATCCGTCCGAGCAAAGCACCACCACTGCGTTTTCATCTATATCCACCTCGAAGTAGTCGGGGGTCACAATGTCCGCCACGCCCACAGCCTTGGTAATATAATTCTTTTTGGGATGATTTTTTATCTCTTCCTTGGTTATCTCACCGTTTTCGTACATTTTCATGACCACCGTGTGATCCTTGGTTATCTGCCGCACCGAATCCGTCACAAGATAAGCCCTTGAATCGCCGACGCTGACAACATGAAGCTTTCCGCCCTTTTTCAGAGCCATGACGCAGGTGGTGCCCATGCCCTGCTTTTCCGCGTCGCACCATGCGGCGTCGTAGACCACGGCGTTGGCAGTCGTAACAGCGGATATAAGCAGATTTTTTATGGTCTTTTCGTCATAATCGCTGCGGAACACCTTTGTGACGCGGTCGTATATGACGTTTACCGCCCTTTCGCTTGCCTCGCTGCCCGCATTTTCACCGCCCATACCGTCGCATATCACAGCGAAAGCTGCATCATCGCACAGAACGGCAGTCCTGACCCTGTCCTGATTTTCGGCGCGAACCAGACCGATATTGGTATCGGAAAAAACATTCATGCAGCTATCCCTCCTTTTTACGGCTGCTCAGATCTCATATTCACGGCGGAGCTGTCCGCACGCGGCGTTGATATCCGCTCCGAGAGTACGTCTTGTTGTGACGTTTAGCCCTCCGCGTTCAAGTGCGGCGGAGAACTCGGCAAGAGCCTTCCTGTCTGCTTTAAAATCCCGTTCCTTTATTTCGTTTACGGGGATAAGGTTCACGTGACAGTTCATTCCCTTTAACAGCCCGATAAGCCCTGCGGCGTCCTCGCGGGAATCGTTGACCCCATGAATGACCGCATACTCAAAGGAAATGCGCCGTCCCGTTTTATCTGTATAATATCGGCAGGCTTCCAGAAGCTCCGCGATATTATATCTGTTGTTCACCGGCATTATCTCGCTGCGCTTTTTGTCGGTCACGGCGTGAAGCGATATGGACAATGTCAGCCCGAATTTATACTCCGCCAGATCGTATATCCTGTCCACAAGTCCGCAGGTGGAGAGGGACACATGGCGCAGGCTCATGTTCTTGCCCGTTTCAAAGGAGAGCATTTTCAGAAAGCGCACCACATTGTCATAATTATCCAACGGCTCACCAATACCCATCAGCACCAAACTGTCAACGTGCCTGCCGCTGTCGCGCTCGGCTTCGTAAATCTGCAGGAGCATCTCAGACGTTTCAAGGTGCCGCTTGAAGCCTGCAATGGTGGAGGCGCAAAATCTGCACCCCATTTTGCAGCCGACCTGCGTGGAGATACACAGGCTGTTTCCGTGCTTATATTCCATCAGCACAGCCTCCACGTGGTTGTCGTCCGAAAGCTCATAAAGATATTTTACCGTATTATCTATGGAGGATTCAAGCTTTTTAACAACATTTATACTATTTATATAAAAATTTTCCGAAAGTTTTGTGCGCAATGCCAATGAAATATTGGTCATTTCATTAAATGTTTTCACTCTCTTAATATGTAGCCACTCATAGACCTGCTTTGCGCGAAAGCTTTTTTCGCCAAGAGCGGCAAATATTTCACAAAGCTCGTTCAATTCACAGGAAAGAATATCCTTTTTCAAACACGATCCTCCGATCATTTTTTCCTTATTTTGCTTATAAAAAAGCCCTCGCAGTCCATATCCGACGGGAAAATTACCGCTTTATATCCGCCGAACGGCTTGCCGATATCCTCCAGAAAGCTTACGCCCTCGAAGTCGCCGTGCGCGCCGAGAAATCTGTCGATAACGCCGTCATTCTCGTCCTTCAGCACAGAACAGGTGGAATACACCAGCTCTCCGCCGGGCTTCAGATACCGCGCCGCCGTTTCAAGTATGGCATACTGTATCTCGGGCAGGCGCTCCGCCGCGCTCATATCGAGATACTTTATCTCGGGCTTGCTTCGGATAACTCCCGTACCCGAACATGGTACATCGCACAGTATTTTGTCAAATTGAGGGAAATTTTCGTTGTATATCTTGGCGTCATTCTGTAAAGGCTTTATGCTTGACAGCCCCAAACGCTCGGCACCCTTTCGTATAAGCTCCGCACGCTTTTGGTGAAGCTCGCAGGAGTACAGTACGCAGCTGTCCCCCGTCATCTCCGCAACGGTAAAGCTTTTTCCTCCGGGAGCGGCGCATATATCAAGTATGGTCTCACCGCTGTGAGGGTCAAGAGCTTTACAGCAAAGCTGTGAGGACAAGTCCTGCACATGAAACATACCCTCCGAAAAAAGGCGGCATTTTTCTATATCGCCCATGCTTTCCGCCGCAATACAATTGTCGGTGATTTGGCTTGCCTTTGCGGATATACCGCTTTCGTCAAGCTGCATGAGCAGCTTTTCCGTGGTCGTCTTTACAATATTTACGCGCAGATAAAGCTTGTGATGCTCCAATGAATCCACAAGGAATTTTGCCGCAGTATCATATCCGTACTGCTCCGTCAGCCTGCGCGCCAAGACTTCTCCGCAGGA
>JBJEQM010000266.1:0-1695 GCA_051881755.1 Oscillospiraceae bacterium | reverse complement strand
CGGATATATAAGATTATTTTCCAACTGCTGCAATATAATGATAAATATGATAAACCATACCGCCGACATAGGCTCGGACAGAAACAGCAGCAGCGCGCACGGTATGGTGCCGATTATCGCTCCTGCTACAGGGATAAGGGCGGTCACGCCGATAACTGTGCTGATAAGCAGCGCGTAATCGAAACGCAGCAGGGTCATTCCGACAAAGCAAAGCGCTCCCAAAATACACGCCTCCGTTATCTGTCCGCTGACAAACCGCGAGAAAACGTCGTAAACCTTTCTGTATATCTCGGCGCTTTTGGCAAAGGTCTCGTCGCCGAGGAAACGTCGGAACAGCTTTTTTGTTACGGCAGTCAGTCTGTCCTTGTCAGCCAGAATGTACACCGATATGACAGCGCCTATAATAAAATCCGCCACCGAGCCGATAAAGCCCGCTGTCTTGCCGTATGCCCCCAAGATAATGTCTTTCAGCGACACATTTTTCAGCGCGGATACTATCATTGGCAGCAGTCCCAGCTTATCGCGGCTTTCCAGCGCATTATAATACAGCTCCGCTTGCTGACGGTAAAAATCGCCGTTTTCCACAAGGGCGCGCAGGCTTGCCGTGAGCTGAGGTATAATGATCTTCACAGCCGCCGCCGCTGTAAGTATTATCAGCAAGTAGACCGCCGCCACAGACGACAGCCATATCTTTCGGCGCTTTGATTCGGCGGAAAATACACCCGATCTTGCACGGCAGGAAAGTCCGTATGAGTGTCTGCCCGCTTTCAGCTCGGCATTGCCGCAAAGCCGTTTTATCAGTTCATATACTCTGCATACGGGTCTGTTTATGACAAATGCTGCCGCCATGCCTATAAATATTGGGGTGAGCGCCGCAATGAGCGCCTTTAGCGCACCAAAGAAATATTCGGGATTTATAATGGCAGCGGCGATTATCACAGCTGCAGCTATCTTTCCGCTTTTTGATTTAAACATATCCGTGTCCTCCGTATATATTTTGGGTAAATACACTGCGGATATTCCTTTGTACATTTATAGTACAAACATTGGGCAAAAATATGCCTTGAAAATATGTTTAAGCTGTATTATAATTATTGTATATTATTTTCACCGATAGTATGCAGAATATAAAAGGAGATACTTTATGAACAGAATGATAAAAAGAGCAGCCGCGCTTACCGCTGCCGCTTCAATGTCCGCTGTGATATTCGGCGGATGCGCAAAAAATGACGGGGGAGCCCCCGCCGATACAACAGCGTCGGTTATCGAAGCCGCCGCTTCCGAGTCGGCTGAGCCTCCCATCGAGGCGATATACGGCGAGATACGCACGGAATACAATACCGCACTTGACCTGTCCGATTATCCGCTTACTCCAAACGACGCGCCCGACGGATTCGAGGCAATATTTGAAGCGGAGGACGGCGTTCTCTCGGGCGGCTGCTCCGTGCAGAACTACACGGGCGCTTCGGGAGAAAAATATGTATCCGACTTGAACAAGGAGGGAGATTCCCTTACATTTAACGTAACCGTGGACAACAGCGGCTTTTACGACCTTAACTTTGTTTCGCAGGCGCCAGACCCGAAGCGTGTGAACTATGTTTCCGTCGACGGTTTGCAGGTGGGGGATATCCAGTGCGACAACGTGGGCATATACGGCGATTCATATATGAAAAATGTGTATCTTGAGGCAGGCTC
>JBJEQM010000265.1:0-1697 GCA_051881755.1 Oscillospiraceae bacterium | reverse complement strand
ATGTTGTTTAGTATAAAAACCTCCTTCACGGCAGCTTTTCTATGACTTATATCATTTGCTCGTGTCTCGGTTTTTAGATGTTCCCATAATATTTTGAAAAGAGGGTTAATTATGGATATCAAGGCAAAAATCGAAGAAATAGTTGAAAAGATCAGAAATGACAAAAATTTTGCAGCCGAGTTCCGGGCAGACCCTGTCAAGGCGGTTGAAAAGGTGATAGGTGTTGACCTGCCCGACGATCAGCTCAACAAGCTTATTGACGGCATCAAGGCGAAGGTTTCCGTTGACGATGTCAAGGACAAGCTTGGCGGAGTTCTGGGCAAGCTGGGTTTATGAGCGGTATGAGATAAAAAAACGGAAGTTGTCGAATGGATAATTGACAACTTCCGTTATGTTTTATACTATTATAGAAGCTTTCTGCTCCGACTGAGTCTCCGTCGGCTCGGAGGGCGGCGCTGTGGTGACAGGCTCTTCCTTTTCAACGGGACCCGTCATTTCTATCGCCTTGCCGTTTTCATCGAGCCAGCCCTGCTTCTCGAAGTATTCCTCCAGACAAAGTCCGCTTTCCTTTATCTCGTTGGCATAATATACGCCCACAAAGCGGTAGTGCCACGGCTCGTAGATGATATTGGTGATATGCTCCTTGTTCTCGGGATAGCGCAGGATAAAGCCGTACTCCGCGGCGTGCTCCGAAAGCCACGCATACGCCTCGGTATCCTTGAAGCCGTCGTCGTCCATGCTTTCGTATTCGTCGGACATGATATCCGCGGACAGACCTGCATTGTGCTCGCTCCTGCCCGGATATGCTACTTCGCGCGCTGTGTCCTCACGGGCTTCCTCCTCGGTCATGCCCTTGGCGATACGGTCCTGAACGCTGTTTTCAAAGTTCTGCTGCTGATATTCGATTGTACGGTACGCGGAAACGACTTTCAGCTCAATGCCGTCCTTTTCCGCGGCGGCAAGCATACGCTTCATATAGTCCGCCATGCGCGCATCCATATAATACTCGCGGTAGCTTGTGTAGACCAGCTCGGTCTCGATAATGCTGTCGTAATTATCGGGCAGGGGATTTTGGTTGTTTACCAAAAACATTGCCCATTCGTTGTCTATATTCACTTTTTCCTCCTGCTCGGCTGCCGTTGTGACCTCGGGCGACGAAGTTATGACGTTGGCTTCCGGCTCCTTGGTCTCGGCGGGCTTGGTAAGTCTTGTAAGCAGAAATACGGCGATAAAAAGCACCACCGTTACTATAAATAAGTATTTTGTACCGCGCAAAATTATTACATCCTTTTTATTATTTTTACGATATACCTTTCTCATGAACTATCCTTTCAGAATTGATACATACATTATACCATTTTTCGCGGAGCATTTCAATATATATCGCAAATTTTTTATACTGCAAATTTATACAGAAGAAAACGGAGCAGCCCCCGCCGCTCCGTTATTTTATTAAAGGAATATTATCATCGCCCATATGAGTACAATGGGTATTGCATAATACCATTTTTTCGGCTTGCCGTTTTCCTACAGACCCTCTGCTTGGACGCGATATTCCTCCGGCTTATCTTTGGGTATGCTTGCCGCAAGGGTCGGGAAGATTATCAAATCGTCAAGAGACCATAAAATCGGGGATAAGTTCAACGGGGGACAGGGCATATTCCACCGTGACCGCGGCAAATATGTTGGCGGCGGGG
>JBJEQM010000264.1:0-6363 GCA_051881755.1 Oscillospiraceae bacterium | reverse complement strand
CCGATCTCCAAGGAAGTGAGCTGCTTTGTATCAGGCTTTATACAGAAAATATCGTCCTCTCAGCTTTGACGACGTTGTTTCCCAGCCCCAGGTCACCCAAACCCTTAAAAATCAGCTTGTGAACGGAAATACCGCCCACGCCTACCTTTTTACGGGTTCAAGGGGAACAGGAAAGACCACCTGCGCAAGAATACTTGCAAAGGCTATGAACTGTCTGCACCCCGTAAACGGCAATCCCTGCCTTGAATGTGAGATATGCCGCGACGCCGAAGAAAACGCTTTGGCGGACATCATCGAAATAGACGCCGCCTCCAACAACGGCGTAAACGACGTCCGCGACCTGCGTGACGGCGCTGTTTACACCCCCGAGCGCTGCAAGTACAAGGTATACATCATCGACGAGGTCCATATGCTTTCCAAGGAGGCGTTCAACGCCCTGCTGAAGATAATGGAAGAGCCTCCGCCGCACGTTAAATTCGTGCTTGCCACCACCGAGGTGCACAAGGTGCTGCCTACCATACTCTCGCGCTGTCAGCGGTTTGATTTTCACCGTATACTCAACGAGGATATTATCAGCCGTCTGAAATATGTTGCGGATAAGGAGAATATCACCCTTGACGATACAGCGGCGGAGCTTATTGCCAAGACTGCCGACGGCGGTATGCGTGACGCGCTTTCGCTGCTTGACCAGTGTACGGCATACTCGGACAATATTACCGAGGAAGTCGTTGCAAACGCCGCAGGAATTGCAGGCAGAGAATATCTTTTTGACATTATTGAAGCAATTGTACAGCACAATGCGTCGGGCGCTGTGGAGATAATACAGAAGCTTTACGACCTTTCCAAGGATATGCAGAAGCTGTGCGAGGAGCTTATCGCTCAGTTTCGCAATATCATGATAGCAAACGCCGCTCCCGGCAGCGACGGTCTGCTCAATTGTATGCCATCGGAAACGGAAATTATAAAAAAATACGCTTCCGTCTTGACAACGGCGGAAATTTTTGATAAGCTTAATCTGTTGCAGGAATGTAACGAGAGACTGTCCAGAGCCGCCGCAAAGCGCGTCGAGATAGAAATGTGCATGATAAAGCTGTGCGGCACGGGACGTACAAATACTATTGACAATTCCGAATTATATGCTAAAATTGATATGTTGGAGAAAAAGCTTGCATCTGCTCCGCAGGCACCTGCTGCTTCCGCTCCGACAGCATACAGACCGTCTCCTGCGCCTGCTGCTCAGACCGACAGCAAGCAGTCCAATCAGGCGGATTTCTCCAAGCTGAAGCCCGAGGACTTCAAGCCCGTGGGAAGATGGGCGGAGATACTTGAGACCTTCGCGGAAATATGTCCCTCCGCTTCGGGCGCTCTTACGGACTCTTACGCGCTGGAAAATCAGGGCTATATGCTTATCAGCACGGGCAGCCGTTTCTTTATCGGGCTTATGAAGAACAAAGAAAACTTCGCCAAGCTTAACGAGGCAATATATCGCGTGACGGGACAGCATTATACGATCCGCGCACGCTGTACCGCTCCTGCCGAAAATGCAGCCGCGGAAAACAGTCCGCTCCAGCAGCTTCTGAAAAAGGCGGAGCAGAATAATATCCCCACAGGGGAAGAATAACAGTTAATAATTTCCAAGGAAATTATATATAAAATAAGATAATCAAATCTAAAGGAGAATAAGTAAAATGAAGGCAAGATTACCACAGGGAATGGGCGGCGGCGCTCAGAACATGAACGGCATGATAAAGCAGGCTCAGAAAATGCAGGCTAAGATAACAGAACTGCAGGAAGATATCGAGAGCAGAGAGTTCAGAACAACCGCAGGCGGCGGTGCTGTTGAAGTCGTTATGAGCGGCAGAAAAGAGATCAAGAGCCTGACCATCAAGCCCGAAGTCGTTGACCCCAACGATGTTGAAATGCTCCAGGATCTTGTTATCAGCGCATTCAACGACGCTGTACATCAGATCGAAGATACCTCCGAAAAGGAAATGGGCGCCATTACAGGCGGCGTTTCTTTCCCCGGACTTTTCTGATAATATATACTGTCCGCCGCCGTCGGAATCAGCCGTGCGGCGGATTTTTTAAAGGAGAAACACAATGGGAAATACCGCTTTACCTCTTGTTCTGCTGGCGGAGCAGTTTGCAAAGCTCCCCGGTATAGGCATGAAATCCGCTCAAAGACTGGCGTATTTCGTTATGACAATGAGCGACGAGGAAGCTCAGGCTTTTGCCGACGCTATCATCAATGCGCATACAAAGGTGAAATACTGTTCCATATGCGAAAACTTCACCGAAAATGACATCTGTCCCATATGCGACGATGACCGCCGCGACCACGGTACAATATGCGTTGTGGAAGCGCCCAAGGACATTACCGCTTTCGAGCGCACCAACGAATATAAGGGCGTTTATCACGTTCTGCACGGTCTGCTTTCACCTCTTGACGGAGTGACCCCTAACGATATACGCATAAAGGAGCTGCTGACGCGCATACAAAACGGCGGCGTGAACGAAGTCATTATGGCGACCAACCCCACCGTAGAGGGCGAGGCAACGGCGATGTACATTTCCAAGCTGCTGAAACCGCTTGGCGTCAAAGTTACACGTCTTGCATTCGGTCTTCCCGTAGGCGGTATGCTGGAGTATGCCGACGAGGTAACACTTTACAAGGCTTTGGAAAATCGAAACGAAATGTAATTTGACAATATGCATAATTTATATAACTTTTTTTGTATATTATGCTGATTTGCCTATAAAACACTTGCTTTTTGTTTTTTGTTGTGATATTATATATAAGTCGTTTGACGATGAGCTTCGCTTAATTCCAAACTGGGATATAGCCAAGCGGCAAGGCAACGGACTTTGACTCCGTCACTTCGATGGTTCGAATCCATCTATCCCAACCATCTATGCAAGTTGCCGTGCCGATAAATTCATCTATGTGCGGCAGCTTATATTCTGGGATGTAGCCAAGCGGTAAGGCACCTGACTCTGACTCAGGCATTTCCGGGGTTCGAATCCCTGCATCCCAACCAAATGCGCCCTATGCTTTTTGCATAGGGCAATTTTATTAGGAGAATAATATGAAGAAAATCCTTGCAGTTATTATTCTGTCGGTCATTCTTACAGGTTGTGCAAATGCCGAAAATATCCCTGCTCCCGAAACGCTCATGCCAAACGGCGACGAATACGCGGCGGAGCAGCTGTCGGGATATACGGATAAGCAGCTTGCAAAAGCATGGGGCAAGCCCGACGGCTTTCTCTCGGGATTTTACGGCGACATCTGGAACACAAGCGACGACGGCGACCATATTGTAATATACTATAATGAAAACAGCGCGGTCATGGCGGTGCATTGCGTACATGTCCTCCACGCGGAGATACTGGAGGTATCGGATAATACTATCCTCGTAAAGCCGCTGGAGGGTCAGTGGGAGCTTGGCTCGGCGGACAAGATATTCGCAGGCACCGACAATGTGTCCGAGGAAATAAAGGAACAGTTTGCAGTTGGCGCGCAGGTGGAGATAGGATATGACGGTCTTGTAATGGAAACATATCCCGCGCAAGTAAATGCAAAATACGGCATAACACTTGCAAAATAATACATTGTATGCTATAATGTAAACATCTTATATTTACGGAGGCTATTATGGTAGTTATTGAAATGGAAAACGGCAAAAAAATGAAGCTGGAGCTTTACCCCGAAATTGCTCCCATTACCGTTAAAAACTTTGAGGATCTTGTTAAGCAGGGCTTTTACGACGGACTTATCTTCCACCGTGTTATCCCGGGCTTTATGATACAGGGCGGCGACCCCGAGGGCACAGGCATGGGCGGCCCCGGCTACCACATCAAGGGTGAGTTCGCTTCCAACGGCATAAAGAACGACCTCAAGCACACACGCGGCGTTATCTCCATGGCGCGCTCCATGATGAAGGACAGCGCAGGCTCACAGTTCTTTATCATGCACGCTGACGCTCCTCATCTTGACGGCGAATATGCCGCTTTCGGCAAGGTTGTGGAGGGCATCGAGGTAGTGGACGAAATAGCGTCCGTTCCTACGGATTACCGCGATATGCCTACGGTAAAGCAGGTCATGAAAAAGGTATACATTGAGGAATAATCAAGGCAAAGATAATGCCGGTAATATATCGCGGAAACTGTATATTATCGGCATTTTATTTTACCATTCGTCAAAGCGGTGATTTGATCTTTCAGCGGCGGCGCTTTCCTCCGCCTTGATAAGCAGCCTATACACGGGCGCAAGCAGCGGAAAATCCTGTTTGAGACGGTCGGCAAGACGGTCGCTGAACAGCAGGTCAAAATCCTTGCTTTCGCAGAAGAAGAACACATTCTTGCGGTTGAGCCAGTTCTGCTTTTCCGCAGGCTGGTCGGGGAAATGTTCGCGCTTGTACATATCTCCGCCCATGGTGAACACGGATTGTCCTTTCAGCGCTTTCTCCGCGGCTTTATACTCCTTGCTGCCGCTTTTTACAAGCTCCCGCAGCGCTTCAATGGAGTTTTTGTCGGCGCAGTAATATCCGCAGCCATACTCAAACCCGTGCTGGGATATATCAAAATAAAAGGACGGCACCTCGGTATTTTGCTTGGGACGGCTTATTGTAGCCCAGATATGGTCGCGGAAAAGGGTCTTATCCTTGGTAAAGCGCGTATCACGGTAAACGCGTGATATGCGCCTGCGGTCGCAGATAAGCTTGGGGTCTATCTCGTCGAACATGGGTGCAAGCTCTGTCAAAAGCTCCGCAAAAGGCTCGGTTATAAGCTTTTTGTACTCGTCCTTATGCTCATTATACCACTCCTTGCTGTCGTAAAGGCGGTTTTCAAACAGAAATTCAAGGGAACGTTTTGCGAACGTCATTTTATCTACCTCATTATAATTAATATGTTTTTAGTATACCACATCTCAAACATAGTTTCAAGCTTAAATTATATACGCAGCACCGAACAATTATCGGCTATCTTCTTTGCCGCTAATTGTTCGGTGCTGCATATATCTTGACATTTTCACGAGAATATGGTATTATATAAGCAATATGTATGGGAATGATGTTCTCCCTTGGGTAACCTAAACCGCTTTTTAGCTGATGACGTCTGCATTTTACGCAGATGCTGTCGGCTTTTTTATTTCAGGAGGATTTTTATATGTTGTGTTCGCTGGCTTTGATTTTTCTTGTGGGTATGTCTGCGGCGGCGATATTTCAGGCTTTGAGGCTGCCGAGAATTGTCGGTATGCTTGCGGCGGGTATCGTTATCGGTCCGTATGTGCTGGATATGCTTGACCCGTCAATTCTCGGTATCTCGTCGGAGCTCAGGCAGATGGCGCTGATGATCATACTTATAAAGGCAGGACTGTCGCTGAATTTGTCGGACTTAAAAAAGGTAGGTCGTCCTGCCGTCATGATGGCGTTTGTTCCTGCCTGCTTTGAAATTATGGGATATGTAATTCTTGCACCGTTTTTGCTGGACGTATCGATAATTGACGCTGCTGTTATGGGCGCGGTGCTGAGTGCGGTTTCGCCTGCGGTCGTTGTGCCGAGAATGGTAAAGCTCATAGAAGAAAAACGCGGAACGGAAAAAAGCATACCGCAAATGATACTGGCAGGCGCGTCCTGTGACGATATATTTGTTATCGTTCTGTTCTCTACATTTCTGACCATGGCGCAGGGCAATTCCGCAAGCGCGGCGGCTCTTCTTGATATACCCGTCTCGATTATACTGGGCGTTGCGGTCGGCGTGCTGTCAGGTTTTATACTTTATTTCCTGTTTGAATTTGCATATAAAAGACAGCACAGGATAAGAAACAGCAGCAAGGTCATAATTATACTCGCCGCCGCGTTTCTGCTCATGTCCTTGGAGACTTTCCTGAAAAATTATATTGCCCTTTCGGGATTGCTTGCTGTTGTATCAATGGCGTGTGTGCTGAAGCTGAAAGCAGAAGCAAGCGTATCAAAAAGATTATCGGAGAAATTCGGAAAGCTGTGGATAGCGGCTGAAATAATACTGTTTGTGCTTGTCGGAGCGGCGGTGGATATACGATATACCCTTACAGCAGGTTTTGCGGCTGTTATAATGATATTTGCGGCTTTGGCGTTCCGCGCTGCGGGAGTTTCCATATGCCTTATAGGAACCAAATTAACGCCGAAGGAAAGACTGTTTTGTATTATAGCATATCTTCCCAAGGCGACTGTGCAGGCGGCAATAGGCTCTGTTCCGCTGGCGGCAGGTCTGCCATGCGGAAAGATAGTGCTGTCGGTCGCTGTGCTGGCGATCATCATTACCGCACCTCTCGGCGCGCTGGGTATTGACAGCAGCTGCAAGCGTTTGTTGGAGGATAATGCG
>JBJEQM010000263.1:0-1709 GCA_051881755.1 Oscillospiraceae bacterium | reverse complement strand
CATACCCTTGTATTTGTGAAAGGTCTCATAATCAAAGGGGATAAGCTTCTGCGGAATGTCCCCGAATACAAAATCCAGACCGAATGCGCTTCTGCATTTCAGAAAATTCTGCGCGCCCAGATAGCGCTTGTCGTTGCGGTAATTTTCCAGAATGTCGATATTTCGTCCGAACTGCTTGGATACATAGGATAAGCCGTTGGAGATACCTGCGGAAACGCCGATAACATAGGGAAATTCCACGCCCTCCTTGATAAATGCGTCCATTACGCCTGCGGAGAATATCCCTCTGAACGTTCCGCCCTCCAGAACAAGACCCGTCATAGCTTCTTTCATATATAAGACCGTTCCTTTCTATATCTTGCAAAATTCGATAATATATGATATAATACTTGTAATATTTTTCGGAGGTGAGATATAATGCGCAATAAAATACTTGTGGCGGCGCTGGGCGTGAGCCTTGCCGTGACCTCCGTTGCCGCGGATTATGTCTACACCCGATCGCTGTATGAGGAGCGCATTGCCGAGCATGATAAATATGTCGAGATAAACGCCAATCCCCACGCTCTTTACGGCGGCTTTACCGTGGAGCAGCTGGGAGAGGGCTATGAAAAGCCCTCGGAAATTTTCGGCAAGACCGTCCTTGATGTGCCCGTGATAAATCAGTATCCCGACCTGCCCGTGGGCTGCGAGCCTGTCTGCGCCGCCGCGCTTTTGCAGTATCTCGGCTTCGAGACCGACCGGTACGACTTCATTGATAATTACCTTACATACGACGATAATTTTTACTATGATGATAATAAGGTATCCCACGGACCCGACCCGCGCCGCGTTTTTGCAGGAAATCCCTACGAATGGGGCTACGGCTGCACCGACAACGTCCTCGCCGACGCTATGAACAGCTTTTTCGCCGCAAAAAATGCGGACTGTCAAGCCCTTTGCATCGGCAGCGAGCTTAACTCCGCCGATATGGAAAAGCTTATCGACAGCGGCGTGCCCATCATCGTCTGGGCGACTATCGACATGAAGCCCTTTAACTACCGCAAGCCGTCGGAGTGGTATATCGGCGATACCAAAATGACCTACACATGGTACGGCAATTCCCATACCCTCATTCTCTGCGGCTACGACAACGCCTGCTACTATTTCATGGACCCAAACGATAAGGACGAGATAACGCCATACCTGAAAACCGCGTTCCTCAACCGCTTCGAGGAAAACGGCTCACAGGCTATCGTCGTGAAAATTTACGAATAATATATATATGCCATTTGCCAGAACAGGAAGATGTTCAGCGCGTTAATGGCTATTGTGTATATTGCAGCCCACATTATTGTAATGAGGGGCTGCTTTTTTATCATTATAATGCCCTCGGGCACAGGCTCTTCCTTGTGTTTGAGATTTATCCTGCCCGTTTTGTATTTCTCCGCCCGACCGTATATCCATACCATAGCCCCGATATGCAGCACAGCCGCAATGGCGACCAGCCACGGCATACTGTATCGGAA
This sequence comes from Oscillospiraceae bacterium, assembly GCA_051881755.1. GTDB lineage: Bacteria > Bacillota > Clostridia > Oscillospirales > Ruminococcaceae > UMGS363. Next base: position 204 of record JBJEQM010000263.1, on the reverse strand, counting down.
CGCAGAAAACAGGAACAGTATGAGCATCATAAATACAAGATTTACAATATAATTCAGCAGGGAAGATACGTCCGCCGAGGTGATTATCGACATTATCCAACAGAACGGCAGTATCAGCACCGTACACAGCAGCACTATCTGTACATAGCTGCCCACGGTGGAGGCGAAAAACAGAGAGTAGCATTCCATTGGGAATATAGATCG
>JBJEQM010000262.1:0-6389 GCA_051881755.1 Oscillospiraceae bacterium | reverse complement strand
AAAAACGGTATGCCCAGCCCGATCTTTCGTGTGGTACGCGTGGTAAAGAATGGGTCGGTAACATTCTGCAGCTGCTCCTCCGACATTCCGCAGCCGTTATCCCTGATGGTAACTTTAAGGGTATCCGACTTTGTGTCGGCGGCGACGGATATTTCGATAAGGCTCGCTTCCGCCCTGACGGAATTTTGGGCAACATCGAGAATGTTAAGAGAAATTTCGGTCATCATCAGTCTGCGTATTTGGCAAGAACGGAATCTACATCGTCGGGAGTAAGTCTGCCGTAAACATCGTCGTTGACGGTGAGAACGGGAGCAAGTCCGCAGGCTCCGATGCAGCGGCAGGCTTCCAGAGAGAACTTGCCGTCGGGGGTGCAGCCGCCGCCCTCGATGCCGAGCTTTTCCTGAAGCTTGTTGTAAATGTCGCCCGAGCCCTTAACGTAGCAGGCAGTGCCAAGGCATACCGAGATCTTGTATTTGCCCTTGGGGTTGAGAGCAAACTGAGCATAGAAAGTAGCAACGCCATAGATCTTTTCAAGGGGAATGCCCGTATTCTTGGCGATCATGGTCTGTACCTCGATAGGCAGATAACCGTAGATCTCCTGCGCCTTCTGCATGATAGGCATAAGACAGCCCTTCTGATCCTTGCGCTCCTCAATTACCTTTAGCAGCTCTTTTTCCTGCTCTGGCGTACCTGTGAAAGGTACCGAAGATATTGTTGAACCCATTATTATAGAACCTCCTCATAAGCTCTGCGGCGATATGTTAAATTGTATATGTAAAGAATACACATATACAAACCGCAATAATAAATATATTATAACATATACCTACAAAAATTTCTACAAAAATTTCTCACAGACAACTAACTTTTTTCTTGTATATTTTATACAAATATATACCAATACAGTATGGATTTAATTTGTACATAAACGTTTACAAGAGTAAAGATAATAAAATATCCATTTGAAATATATGCAATTTTTATAGATATTGCACAAAATTATTATAAACTATTGCCAATATCCAAAAAAGAGGTTTTATGGTATAATTTTATTATATATTAACAAAGCCGTGATATTTGATATGTAAATTATATGATATTTTCATTGTCAGATTTCACAATATTTTCGGGAGGTTTTATCCGTGACTGTAAAGGATATTAAGGATTTACTGGATGCTAAGGTGCTCTGCGGCGAGGAACATATCGGCGGCGACGTCCACACCGCCTGCGGCTCGGATATGATGAGCGACGTTCTGGCGTATGTTAAGGATCAGTCCGTGCTTCTGACGGGACTGTGCAATCCGCAGGCTGTGCGCACGGCGGAGATGATGGATATAGTATGCATCGTTTTCGTCCGCGGCAAGATACCCGACGAAGCAATGATATCTCTTGCCGAGGAGCGCGGCATAGTGCTGCTCTCCACGGAAATGCTCATGTTTGAGGCGTGCGGTCTGCTGTATACAAACGGGTTAAGGGGAGGTCATTGATTTGAGCGAAAAAATAGTACTGAAATATACCGTATCCCCAAACGATTTCACCCGCGCGGGAGAAGCCTCCGGCGACGTAAAAAGCAAGCTTAAGAAAATGGGTATCCCTCCCGAAGCGGTGCGCAAGGTGTCCATCGCAATGTACGAGGGCGAGATAAATATGGTCATACACGCTCACGGCGGCGAGATAACCGTGGAGATATCCGAGAACGACATCACCATGATACTTGCCGACGTCGGTCCCGGCATCGCCGATATCGGCCGCGCCATGCAGGAGGGCTGGTCTACCGCTCCCGACAACGTGCGCTCCCTTGGCTTCGGCGCGGGAATGGGTCTGCCCAACATGAAAAAATACTCCGACGAGATGGATATACAGACCGTGCTGGGAAAAGGCACCACCGTGACAATGAAGGTCAATATATGATCGAAGGGAGTTTTTAGGGATGACTTTCTTTAATTCCGTATATCTTGACAAGGACAAGTGCAAGGGCTGTATAAACTGTATCAAGCGCTGTCCCACTCAGGCTATACGCGTCCGCAACGGAAAAGCCAAGATAATCAAGGAATTTTGTATCGACTGCGGAGAATGTATAAGAATTTGTCCTCATCACGCAAAGCTGGCGTCCTACGACTCCGTAAGCGTGATGAACGATTATGAATATACCGTGGCGCTGCCTGCACCGTCGCTTTACGCTCAGTTCAACAATCTGGACGACGTAAATATCGTGCTGCGCGCATTGAAGCATATGGGCTTCGATAATGTATACGAGGTCGCGGCGGCGGCGGAGATCGTCAGCGAGGCTTCGCGCAAATACATACGGGAGCATATGGAGCAGCGCCCGTTTATATCCACGGCGTGCCCGTCGGTAGTGCGTCTCATCAGCGTGCGCTTTCCCAACCTTATCGAGCATATCCTGCCCATCGCCGCTCCCATAGACGCAGCGGCGGAAAAGGCGGCGGAGCTTGCCATGAAGGAGACGGGTCTCCCACGCGATAAGATAGGTATAATATTTATTTCCCCCTGCCCTGCCAAAATGACGGCTACCAAGTCCCCTCTGGGCTTTGAAAAGTCGGAGGTGGACGCCGTTATCGCCATAAAGGAGGTATATCCTATCCTGCTGAGCCACATGAAAGAGGTGGCAAACATGGAGGAGGAGCTGGCGCTTTCGGGCAAGATAGGCATAAGCTGGGGACGAAGCGGCGGCGAAGCGGGCGGTCTGCTGACGGACAGCTATCTTGCCGCAGACGGTATCGAAAATGTTATAAAGGTGCTGGAGGATCTGGAGGATCAGAAATTCGCCGACCTTGATTTTATCGAGCTGAACGCCTGCAGCGGCGGCTGTGTGGGCGGCACCCTTACGGTGGAAAATCCGTATGTTGCCAAGGCAAAGCTTGACAGGCTGAGGAAATATATGCCCGTGGCGCGGACTCATCTGCGCGACGAGGACGCAGACAAGCTGCTGTTTGAAAAGGAGATAGAATACCAGCCCGTATTCAAGATAGGCGGCAGTATCAAGGAAAGCATCGCCGCTATGGCGAAAATAGAGCAGCTCTGCGATAAATTCCCGGGTCTGGACTGCGGCTCCTGCGGCGCTCCCACCTGTCATGCGCTGGCGGAGGATATTGTCAGCGGACGCGCACACGAGCGCGACTGCGTACATCTGCTCCGCGGATATATCCATCAGCTTTCCGAGCAGTTCAGCATGATAGACGGCTTCGGTGACGGCGCGCCGTCCAATATACCCGAAAAAACGGAGGATAATGATGTATGAAGCTATATGAGCTTATTGATAAATCGGGCTTTGAGGTTGTAAACAAGGGCGACGACAGGGAGCTATCCAAGGTATTCTGCTGTGACCTGCTGTCCTTTGCAATGTCGCGCAATCCTGCGGATTCGGTATGGGTGACGGTCATGGGCAACGTGAACACGATCGCCGTGGCGGTGCTCACCGACGGCGGCTGTATCGTTATTGCCGAGAGCGCTCAGCTTGATGATACGGCTATGCAAAAGGCGCAGCAGCAGGGCGTTACGGTGCTGCGGACGGATCTGCCCGTTTTTGAAGCGGCACTAAAAGTACACGAACTTATAAAATAAATCTGACGGGAGGAATGTATAATGGAAAGGCTCAGCTACGATCTGCATATACACTCCTGCCTGTCGCCATGCGGCGACGACGATATGCTGCCGTCCAACATTGTGGGAATGGCGGCGCTTAAAGGTCTGGACGTTATAGCCGTTGCCGACCATAATTCCTGCGGAAACTGTCCTGCGGTGATGAAGCTTGCCGAGGCTTACGGCGTGACCGCCATACCTGCCATGGAGCTTACCACCGAGGAGGAAGTACACGTTCTCTGCCTTTTCCCCGAGCTGAAAGCCGCGCTGGAGTTCAGCGACATGATACACAGCCGCCTTATGCCCGTAAAGAACAAGGCGGATATTTTCGGCTGCCAGTATTTTGTGGACGAGGACGACAACATCACCGCTTCGGAGGAGCTGCTGCTCATTAACGCCACCAGCGTAAGCTTTGACGAGGTCTACGGGCTTGTGACGCAGTACGGCGGAGTTATGATACCAGCTCACATTGACAAGAGCACCACAAGTCTGCTGTCCAACCTGGGCTTTATCTCCCCCGACAGCAAATTCACCTGCGCCGAGGTAAAGCACGTGGGTCTGCTGGATAAGCTTATGGACGAGCACAAGTACCTGCAAAACTGCACGGTCATTTCAGATTCGGACGCACACTATTTGCAGGATATCAACGAGCCTGTGCACTTTCTCAATGCACAGTCGCGGAGCATACCCGATATTCTGAAAGCATTGAAGGACTCGGGAAGTATATTTTTGAAATAGAAAGAGCCGTACAAATCCTTTACGATTTGTACGGCTTTCATTATGCCCTGTTAGCCTTTCTTATAGCCTTTACGCGGTACATTTCCGCGTCGGCGTTTCGGAGAAGCTCCTCCATATCGGTAAAGTCCTCCGCCTTTACGGTATATGCGCCGCAGCTGCAGCCTATCTTATACGACAGACCGCTTTTTGCGTTGTAATCTGTCAGTCTCTGCTCGATATCGGCAATATATTTTTTTACATCGTCCTCATTTTTATGGACGCAGATAACGCTGAATTCATCGCCGCCCGTTCTCGTACATACGCTGTTTCCCTCGGGAGCGGATTTGCACAATGCCTCGCCCGTGCGTATAATGGCGTTATCGCCCGCATTGTGACCGAAAATATCGTTGATGGGCTTGAGATTGTCTATATCGGCGCAGATAATGGATATAAACATACCCTCCACGCGCGCCCTGTCAATAAGCACGGCGCTTTCCTTATCCATGCCGCGCCTGTTGTAAAGTCCCGTCAGCGGGTCGCGGATATAAAGCTTGCGAAGCTGTCCGACGGCAAATTCCAGCTCGTTTTTCATATAAAAGCTGCCGAGATTGTTGCTCAGCGCCATGAGCCATATGGGGAAGAAATCGCCGTAGCCCTTTATTTTTGACGGCTCATATGCAAGGTATCCCAAAAATCTGTCCTTAAAATATATGGGCGAAAAGGACATAAAGACGCATTCTTCGCCATGCAGTATATCCTCGGGCAGAAGCTGTGCTGAGGGAAATTCCGTTCCAACGGGTATGTCGTGTCCGAATTTCAGCATGGACACCATTTTCTCGCTTATGCCGATGTAACCGTCGTCCGACTCCCTGTGCAGCTTGCCGCCGCTTTTTTCAATATCGGAGGAAATGCAGATATACAGCCGTTTCAGCTTAAAAAATTCCGCGCCCTCGTTCATTTCCTCAAACAGCTCCAAGGAGCTTTCGGCGTTGGAAAATCTTGTATTCATATCAAGGATATATGTATTGAACTCCTTGAATATATTCAGCTCGCCGTATCGTGCGGTGAAAAAATCCGAGTTGTCGTAGTCGCTTATATCGTCGCAGCCGCAGGACTGGTGCTTCACCAGCACGGAATTTACCTCGATCTCCTCGGGGACTTCCCTGCCGCCGAAAATATCTTCGAGAGCGTTTACCGCCACTATGCCCGATTCGTAAAATGCGCGGCGCACCGTTGTCAGCGTAGGAGTGTAATTCTCGCAGTCCTTGATGCCGTCGAAGCCCGTAACAACAATATCGTCGGGTATTTTCAAGCCGTGCTCTTTCAGTTTATCCATGCAGAAAAACGCCATGGTATCGCTGGCGCAGACGATAGCCTGCGGCAGATCTCCGTCCTTGATAAATTCCTCGGTGCAGTCGGCGGCTTTTTTCCAAAATTCGCCGTATGCGATACGCTTTTCCTCCACGGGTATATTATGCTCGGTCAGTATCTTTCTGTAAGCCGCGAGGCGCTCCTCCGTCTGGAGATTTCCCGGAAATCCTCCGATAAAGTTTATCTTGGTAAAACCGTGATCCTCCACAAGATGCTGAACAACAAACTCCATGGCGATCCTGTCGCTGAGCAGCACGTTTATATCCATCCTATGCTCGGGATCGTTGACGTTCACCGTAGGAACTCCGTGCTCCTTTGCCCTTTCGGCAATACGGTATATGGCTTTCTCGTCAATAATGGAATCGCCGAGAATAATAATACCGTCCAGCATATCAAAATTCATAAGATTAAATATTTCCGTTTCGCCGAAAATAACATTCTCCGGCAGAGTTCTGTCGGTATTAAGATCGGGCTTTCTTATAAGGGTGGAAAACGCAAGGAGATTTATATCAAGCTCTGCACAGCGGTCGGAGATACCGCTGACTACTCTGGATTCATATTCCCAGTTATATCCTGTAACGCATACTGCAATAGTCTTTCTGTTCACACAAACACCCTTTCGGATAAAAAATTTCCAATAAACCGCAAAAGTCGATACAATGTAATTTATTAAGGCAATGCCGAGCAACCATTGCCGTACA
>JBJEQM010000261.1:0-1715 GCA_051881755.1 Oscillospiraceae bacterium | reverse complement strand
AGGAAACCCCATATGATCTTGATGATATTGTACCAATTAAAAAATAAATGTTAATAATATGTTAAATTTTATTCTTTTTTGAAATAATTTAGATTTATTTATTGACAAAACAATATAAGTATTATATAATTTAATCATGTTAATTGTTCAAAATCCGTATTATGATATAGCGGATCAATTGAAAGGGGTATTTTTATGGTAAAAAACAGATCGGTGGCAGCCGTGGTCATTCTTTCTATCGTAACATGCGGCATTTACAGTATCTACTGGTACTGGTGTGCAATCCACGAGCTTGATGAAGCAGGCAAAAAAAGCAATATGAATCCCATTATACAGTTTGTCCTGCTTTTCGTCTATGTCGGCGGAATCATTTTTGCGATCAACGCAAGCGAGAACATCAACTCCATCAGAGAGCAGAAGGGTCTGCCTCCCAAGGATGACAAGGTACTCTGGCTTATCCTCTTCATTATCATTCCCATCGTTGGAGTTGCTCTTGTTCAGAACGCTATGAACGAGGTTGCAGACATTTGATCCGATACATAAAAATGTGCGGCGGAGCATTGTTCCGCCGCTTTTGTATATCTGTATAAAATTATGAAGAAACGAACATTAAAAGCCGCCGCAGTGTGGCTTATCTGCGGTGCGGCAGGACTTCTGTACGCACTTATTATCACAAAAACCGCTCTGCCTGCAATACCGTGTATAGTGTACAAAATAACGGGGCTGAAATGTCCCGGCTGCGGAAACACAACGGCGGTGCTGGCGCTGCTGCGGCTTGATATAGCCGCGGCTATCCACGCAAATCCCATGGCGCTGCCTGAGCTTGCCTTTATACTGTGGATAGCGCTAAGCTACACGCTTTTGTATATCCGCACAGGCAAAAAGCAGCTTGCCCCCAAGCCCGACCGGCTCAATTGGGCTTTCCTTATCCTGTTGGTGATATGGACAGTTGTCAGGAATATTATGGGAATATAAAACGGCTTTGCAGACACCTCCGCAAAGCCGTAATTTTATTCAACAGTAACGCTCTTAGCCAGATTTCTGGGCTTGTCAACGTCCAATCCTCTTGCCACGCTGAGATAATATCCCATAAGCTGGAGAGGAACTACCGCAAGACTTGTGGCAAAATGCTCGTCGGTCTTGGGAATGTATACCGTAAAGTCCGCCGTGTCCTCTATCTCATACCTGCCGTACTCGGTCAGCCCCATAAGATACGCGCCGCGGCTCTTGACCTCAACCATGTTTGATACGGTCTTTTCGTAAAGCGCGTCCTGCGTAAGCACGCCGATAACAAGGGTGCCGTCCTCAATAAGGCTGATAGTTCCGTGCTTCAGCTCGCCCGCAGCGTACGCCTCGGAGTGCACATAGCTTATCTCCTTCATTTTCAGGCTGCCCTCAAGACAGATAGCGTAGTCGATACCTCTGCCGATGAAGAACACGTCGTGCGCGTTGGCAAACTTCGCCGTAAACCACTGCAAACGCTCCTTATCCTCCAGTACCTTTGCTATCTTATCGGGAAGAGTTTTCAGCTCGGCAATAAGCGCGCTGTACTTTGCTTCATCTATCTGTCCCCGCACCATGGCAAACTGTATCGCCAGCATATACGCCGCAATAAGCTGTGTGCTGTACGCCTTTGTTGTCGCGACGGCAATTTCGGGACCTGCTAAAGTGTAAAATACATTGTCCGCCTCACGGGCGATGGAGCTGCCCACAAC
>JBJEQM010000260.1:0-1715 GCA_051881755.1 Oscillospiraceae bacterium | reverse complement strand
CAAATCTTTGGTATACTCTTTTTTCGCGTCGGCAATATTCCTGACCCAAGGCAGAAACATAGGCGCGGTGCTTTGTCCGTCCGACACCCTTGTGGGCGAGACCCTTGTAAAAATGTTCCCTGTCATACCCTTTATCTACCTTGAGATAATATTGGAAAGCATTATTAAGGGTCTGGGACGGCAAAATTTTTCCACGGTAAACTCCCTTTGCGAATACGCCGTCAGGATACTCTGCGTTATAATTTTCGTGCATTTCTACGGCTTCACAGGAGTGCTCATTTCCTACTACGCCAGCAATATATTAAGCAATATTATACGTATTATCGCCGTTTGCAGGTGGAGCGGCGTAAAATTCAGCATATGCGATTATCTTATGAAGCCCTTTATATTTTCCGCCGTCGGCTGTCTTACGGCAGAGCTGCTGTGCCATCTGGTAAATCCAGTCACGCCCTTTATTTCCGCGGCAATATACATATCCTGTGCAGGTATCGCCGCCATACTTGCATATGAAGCGGATAAACACATATCCGCGCAAAAATGTACAAAATTCACACAAAATACCGATATGTGCAATTGACTTGAAACAAAATATATGATACCATTAATATGAGAAATTATTATAATGAGGAGCATTTTCGGTATTATGTATCAGAATTCCATCAAGGTAGCCGCAATACACGACCTTTCGGGCGTGGGAAGATGTTCCCTTTCGGTTATCCTCCCTACCCTTTCCGCCCAAGGCATACAGGTCTGCCCCGTGCCGACGGCTATACTTTCCACACATACTGGCGGTTTCGGCGATGTCGTTATGCGCGACCTTACGGACTATATCGCCCCCGCTCTGGAGCATTACAAGCGGCTGAACTATAAATTTGACTGCGTTTACAGCGGATTTCTAGCTTCAATCGGTCAGATAGACTATTGTCTGAAATTTTTCGAGGAGTATAAGGACTCGCTGAAGATTGTCGACCCCGTCATGGCAGACCACGGCAAGCCATACAAGACCTGCACGCCCGAGCTGCGCAAGGGCATGGCAAAGCTTGCCGCCATCGCCGATATCATTACGCCCAACATCACCGAAGCGGCTATGCTCCTTGGTGAAAACCCCAACCAGCCCGACCTTACCTCCCAGCAGATAAAAAGCTTTCTCGTGCGTTTAAGCGAGCTTGGACCGAAAATCGTTGTTATAACCAGCGTTTTCTCCGATGGTATGGCTTATAATGTAGGCTACGACAGCGAGCACAGCAAATTCTGGAAAGTGCCATATGCTGTCATAAACGCAAACTATCCGGGCACAGGCGATGTTTTCGCCTCTGTCCTGACAGGCTCTATCCTCCGCGGCGACAGTCTCCCCATAGCCATGAACCGCGCCACGGAATTTCTTGAGATTGCAATAAAAACCACCTACAGCTACTCCACCGACCCGAGGGACGGTATCATGCTGGAAAGCTGTCTGGATTTTCTCATAAACAGACCAACCCTCTGCGATTATGAGCAGCTGTGAGGTATAGCATGAAAAATCTTAACATTGTGCTTGTGGAGCCGCAGATACCGCAGAATACGGGCAATATCTCACGCACCTGCGCCGTGACCGGCGCTCGTCTGCATCTTGTACGTCCGCTGGGATTTGAGGTAACGGACAAGCAGCTTAAACGTGCAGGGCTTGATTATTGGAACGAGCTTGATATCACATATTACGATAGCTTAGACGATTT
>JBJEQM010000259.1:0-1719 GCA_051881755.1 Oscillospiraceae bacterium | reverse complement strand
ATATGCTTGAACAATTGCTTTTGTCCCTGTCTCCGAATATGCAGAGCACCGATTTCGTAAATAATATTGGCGGCAAGTCTGCTGTTACAGCTTTTTTGGTATAAATACGGTAATAAAATTATTTTTGGGATCAAAACAAAATGAATCAGCTTAAAAAGAATATCATATGGAATACAGTCGGAAATACTGCTTACAACGGTCTGCAATGGCTTATGACCGTCTTTGTAACGGTAAAATACGGATTTTATCAGGCAGGTATATTGTCGCTTGCTATGTCTGTAACGCTGATATTTAGGTCAATAGCCTATTTCGGCGTGCGCAATTATCAGGTCACGGACAGATCGGGGGAGTTTTCCGAGTCCGATTATTTCAGCTTCAGAGTGATAACGAGCGCCGTTTCCTTTATCCTGTGCGCAGTATTTGCGGTTATCAACCGATATGACGCGGCAGCTTTTATATCCGTTATATTATTTATGATATTCAGATTATCCGAAAGCTTCGCCGATCATCTGCATGGGATAATGCAGAAGTCCGAACGGCTTGATATGGCGGGGATTTGCCTTTTTATCAAGGCGATAGTGACCTTCGGATGCTTTATTTTAATTGTCATGATATTTGGCAGTTTATTGATACAATAAATCGGCAGGTCGGCTGTTTTACCATGCATGATTTTTCTTGACAACTTCATTAAATATGCTATAATAATAAATAACCAAAATCGGCGTTTATTCGGGGGCAGAATCATGGATTATCTCAGCTATAACATATCAAAAAACCTAAACCGCATCCGTACATCGCGGGGAATGAGCCTTGACGCTGTCGCCGAGCAGACAGGCGTCAGCAAAAGTATGCTGTACCAAATTGAGCAGGGGGACGCCAATCCGTCAATCAACGTGCTGGGCAAGATAGCAAGCGGACTTCGCATGGAGTTTACCGAGCTGATAGCCTCTCCGCCCGAGGACTCCTATCTTGTAAAAACATCGGAGGTCTACCCAATAAAAACAGGGGACAGGTACACGGTAAAAACCTGCTTCCCGTATGAGGACAACAAAAAGATAGAGATATACCGCATCGATATTCTGCCCGGCGGCGTGTATCTCAGCGGCGGTCACGGAACGGGCACAAGGGAATATCTTGCGGTGCTGGAGGGCGTTCTCACCGTGGATACGGGGAGAGAAGTGCAGGACGTCCTGCCCGACGAGATATTCCGCTTCAACTGTGAGACCGAGCATAAATATATCAACAACGGCGAAGCCGAGGTGCGCTTTATCTGCTTTTTCACCGCATGACGGCTCCGCCGTTTTTTAATCATTTTGTTCGATATATAGAACGTAAAATGTGTATTTATGCAAGAAATATTATTAGATTATTCATTAACTATGAGAAATATCGAATGAAAAGTAAGCATATAAAGGCTTTTTAGTATATTATGCCGAAAATATCTGAAAGCTATTGACATTTTACTTGCAAAGAGGTATACTGTAATTGTTCAAGATAATAAACCCAAAAAGACAACGGCGTCTCAGAAACAGACCCGTTGTCTTTTATTATTTTAGGGAGATGGTCAATATGAAACTTGAAGAAACAGGTTTAACATCAGAAGAAATTAAGGAAAAGGCCAAGAAGTATATGATCGAGACCTATGAGCGCTTCGATTTTTTGGCGGACAGCGCAAAGGGCGTTTATATGTATGACGAAAACGAAACGCCTTACCTTGAT
>JBJEQM010000258.1:0-6426 GCA_051881755.1 Oscillospiraceae bacterium | reverse complement strand
TGGATATGTCCGCCGAAAGAAATATCTGCGCCCCATTCCGCGTGAACGTCGAAATCCAGCGGATTGTGCGCCAGCAGTATGGAGAAATCCTTGGGCGCGTTTCCGCAGTAGCGCCGCATATCTTCGATGGTGAAGTCGCTCCAGCACCTTTTGTATTCGCGCACTCCGCGGTAAAATCTGGCAGGGTATGAAAGACCGTACAGGTGTATCTTCCCGCCGCCCCTGCTCAGCACGATACCCGCGTTGTCAAGACAAACCGCGCCGTACTCTTTCATGCGCGCCGAGTAGCCGCGGAACTCTCCCGCGCTCATATCGGAAAGCTCATGGTTGCCGTTGACGTAAAAAACGGGATATTTTTGGCACAGCCGACGCACCATGCCGAAAAAATCCTCCTTGTTTTTGCCGTCATGGCTTATCATGTCGCCTGTCATTATAACAATATCCGGGTCTTCTTCGTATATCATGCGGCAGAGCGCGGCGTCGTTGGCGCCGTATTTTTTATTGTGCAGGTCGGACAGATGTACTATCTTCAGCCCGTCGAACTGCTTCGGCAGCCTTTTCAGCCGTATCTCGCTGTGGGTCACGGTCAGCCGCGACATATCCCGTATCACTTCCGGGAGAAACCACCCCGTTATCAATCCGGCGGCAATTATAGGATATTTTTTCATAATATGCTCCTTTACAAATACCGATCGTTAATAAAAGTATAGGCAGGTGCAAACACCATATATGCGATCTCATACTTAATTTTCTGAGTGAAAATCAGTATAAAAATCCGCGGCTGAACTGTGCCGCGGGAACATTAGTCTTTTATCGCTTTTTTAGCCTTGTTGACAATGGATTTGTCGTTTTCGTAGGTGAGGACGGAGGTGGCGTAGCCCACATCGACCCACTTTATCTCGGCGATCTCCTCCTCCTGACGGACAAAATCAAAATTTTTCGCCTTGGCGATAAAGTACACTACCACTTTCTGGGTATCCTTTCGCGGGAAATATGTTACAGTTTCGCGGAACGTGGGGTCGATTATGACATCAATGCCTGTTTCTTCCATTATCTCACGCCGTGCGGTCTCGACCTCGGTCTCGTCCGCCTCGACGTGCCCCTTGGGGAACGACCAGTGTCCGCTGTTGACGTGCTTTATCAGCAATATCTCGATATTTCCGTGATGCTTGCGGTACACAATGGCGCCGCAGGATTTTTCGTGCATCATCAGCAACCAATTCCTTTCCGTCTGCCGGGTGTACAGACATAGTATTAGACTTGGTATAATTATAACATATTTTATTGATTTTGTCCTGTAATTTTTGAAATAAATAATAAAAGTTCAAAAAAAGTTAAAAATATACGGCAGTTTATTTGTTTTTTACTGCCGTATATATTTTATGCAATTATCATGCTTATTGCTTCATCGCTGTTTTTCAGTTCGTCCAGTTTATCCTTTATGATGGTGACGAAGTTGTGTATCGCCTCAAAGATGGGATAATTTGCCTCGAAGTAGGTGTGCGTCCAGTTGTCGCCCTCAAAATTGTACTCGGGCACGTCGTTCTTCACGGTGACAAAATCCTTCTCGTCGAAATACTCCTCATCGTTGATATAAAGTATCTCGCCGTCCCAGCGGCAGTTCATGACGGTGGGGTTGTTTGCCTGCTTCACCAGCTTTTTTATAGTGGTTTTCAGCTCCAGCACATCGTAAAAGTTTTTATCTATGGTATTTGGTTCAACATACAGCGCCGTCTTGCCCGAGGACTTGTTTTCGATATTCATGATATAGTAGCGGAAGTTGCCCGACGGAGAGACCCCCTGCTCGATAAGTGTATCGGTAGTGGTCACGCGGAAAACGTTCATCACAAGGAAGAAGCCGATACAGCATACTATATACAGCAGCAGGAAAATAGTGCCGAACACCGTCCGCGCGGTATCGCCCATAACGCAGGTGAAAAATCCGAACAGCGTAACTATGGCAGCGGGGATTATCATTGCCCAGTTGCCCCAGCCCAGCAGCAGACACGGCAGGAAGACCACCATGTTTATCAGGTTGAACACCGTTGTCAGCATGGATTTGCGGGTGTAGAACATGAACAGCGCGATTATTACCGAGAATATCGAGTATACTATGGCAAATTTTACCGTGTTCACAAAGGTTATCTTGTAAAACATCAGACACCATGCGAATATGCACAGGCACAGCGGATATGCGCCGTTGAGTATACTTATGAAAAGTATGAACCATTTATTTTTCAGAAAGCTTACGACTTTATTCATTATTGTGTATTCCTTTCATTTATGAGGAAAAAATCATCTTAATTTATGATACCACAATATGAATATAAAATCAATAAAAATTTTATGACAAATCGCTGTCAATGGTTACAATTTCCGCTCCGCTGTAATAATGCAGTAATATTTCACGGTAGCTGCTTCCCGATTTTGCCATTTCATTGGCACCGTACTGACTCAGTCCCACGCCGTGACCGCTGCCCTTGGTGGTAATAGTATACCCTTTATCCTTATCGTATTCCACCGTGAAGCACGCCGAGCGCAGAGAGAGCAGCTGCCGCAGCTCCGCGCCGCTGAGATGCTTATCTCCCGCGGAGATGTCCGTCACCGTCCCCGAGGGGCTGACCGCGTTTATTTTCAGCCATTCCGACCTATCCGACGGCAGAGTTATATTATACTCCGACTGAGTGAGCCGCGCTTCAAGCTCCGCTTCGGTGAAAATTTTCTCCTCGGTATAATTGGGCGCGGAGGTGTCGCCCGGACTTTCAACGGGGACAAGATAGTCCACCGCGCTGCCCCAGACCACCTCGGCGCTCTCCGTTTTACCGGGTGAGACTGCATGGAACGCCGCCACGATAGGCTCGCCGCCGCTGACAAGTATCTCGTTTATAACGCTTGCCGCCGCCTTTTCTACGCGGTCGTTATATTCGGCATATTTTTCCCCGTAGAAGCTCTGCGCCTGTTCGGGAGTGAAAAACGCCTGATATTTTGTGCTGTCGTCGGAGATGTACGCGCCTTTAAGCTCGGGGTCGGGTGAGGAAAGCTGCTGATATTTCCGCCGCAGAGCGTAGGTGTGCGCCGCCACAGCCTGAGCCTTCAGCGCTTCCTCCTCATAATCGGCGGGCATTTCCCCAAGCACCGCTCCCGTCACATATTCCTGCATGGTCATGGATAGGACCTGTCCCGTTTCACATTCCAACACAAGAAAGGTGCCGTCATCGCTCGGCATAGGTGTATTATCCTGCTCCGCTGCGGAGTGCTCCTCGGCGGGCGGTTCGGACGCGGCAGGTTCATATTTCAAAAATCCAAGCATTGGTATCAATATCAAAAAAATAGTAAAAATTACCGAAATTCTTAGCGTGTCCTTCATTTTTATTCCCTCCGTATTAACTTTTTGCTTTAAATGTTGAAAAACTTCTTGACAACAGGCTCAAGCTATTGTAAAATAAAATAGTACATATTTTAAGATCAGGTGTGATAAGTTTGAAGACAGATCTTCAAACCCGAGTTTTGTATTTCGGACGTCAGTCTGAAATTTTGCAAGCAAAACTACAAAACATCGGAAAGGAGTTCATTTCCTGTTTGGGAAAATGAAAATTAATATGAGTCTGGAAAATTACAATAACTCCGCTATTAACAGCTTATGCAGTGAATGTCTGAAACATAACCAGATCTCTCCCAATCTTTATGAAAAATATCAGGTCAAAAGAGGACTCAGAAACAGCGATGGTACAGGCGTACTTGCAGGAATAACCAATATTTGTAATGTTCACGGATATATTGTCAACGAGGGCGAGCGCGAGCCTATGGAGGGCGAGCTTATCTACCGCGGATACAGCATAGAGGATATTGTGGCGAACACCACCGAGAAAAAGCGCTTCGGCTTTGAGGAGACTGCTTATCTGCTCCTGTTCGGACATCTCCCCACAAAGAGCCAGCTGGAGGGCTTTACCACCCTTCTTTCGGAATACAGAGAGCTTCCCGCAGGCTTTTCCGAGGATATGATATTTAAGGCGCCTTCCAAGAATATAATGAACAAAATGGCGCGTTCCGTTCTGGCGCTGTATTCCTACGAGGAGGATCCCGAGGATCAGTCGCTTGACAAGGAACTGAACCGCGCGGTATCGATCATAGCCCGTCTGCCGTCGGCGATGGTGGACGCTTACCAGATAAAGCGCAGGGTCTTTGACCATGAGAGCCTTTATATGCACCCCCTGAACCCCAACGAGTGCACCGCGGAAAGCATACTTTCCACCCTGCGTCCCGACAGAGTTTACACCCCCGAGGAAGCGCAGCTGCTGGATCTTATGCTTATTATCCACGCCGAGCACGGCGGCGGAAACAACTCCACCTTTACCTGCCGCACACTTACATCGTCGGGTACGGACGCATACTCCGCTTACGCGGGCGCTATCGGCGCACTTAAAGGACACCGTCACGGCGGCGCTAACTTTAAGGTCATCGCCCAGCTGGAGGAGTTCAAGGAGAATATCTCCCATTGGGACAGCGACAGCGAGGTGGCGGACTATCTTGCCAGAGTCATTCGCAAGGAGCGCGGCGACGGCACAGGTCTTATCTACGGTATGGGTCATGCGGTATATACCCTGTCCGACCCAAGAGCCGTTATACTCAAACGCAACGCCATGGAGCTGGCAAAGGGCACTGAGTTCGAGCGCGAGTTTATGCTGCTGGACGCAGTGGAGAGACTTACTCCGCAGGTATTTGCCGAGGTCAAGGGCAGTTCCAAGGTAATGTGCGCAAACGTTGACCTTTACTCGGGTCTAGTATACAGAATGTTAAAGATACCCGTTGAGCTCAACACGCCGCTGTTTGCGGTATCGAGAATAGTAGGCTGGTGCGCTCACAGAATAGAGGAGCTTATCACGGGCAACAGGATAATCCGTCCGGCTTACAAGGCTATAAGCAAAAAGCAGAAATACCTGCCCTTGGAGGACAGAAAATAAGCAATACATATACAGCTTTATATCGTTTGGTTACAACAAAGCAGCCCTGCCGCTGTGCAGTTATATTTAATTAAATAGTGAAAGGGATAATGACATGAGCGAGAAAAAAGTAAATCCTTACAAAAGAAAACGCGTATTTCTGGATAAAAAGGTATCAATGATCGTATATGCCGCAACTCTTGTTATTGCGATCGCCTGCCGTATTATACAGCTTAATACGAACATGGATTTTGCCACAGGAAAGTATATTGACCCGAGCCTTGCAAAAAACAGCACGCTCTTCGTGCTCATAATTGGATTTCTGCTTATTGCGGCGGTATTGGTTTTCGGCGAATCCCGTGATAAGGCGGTAAAATCCTGTATACTCCTCAATCCCATGAAGCTGAAAGCGGACAGACTTCGCAAGAAGATATCCCCCAAGGCGGCTATAGGAATGTTCATTATGGCGGTGTTCATCGCCTACCAGTTCATACAGGATATAGCTGTATACTGTGCATATAACCGTTCTATCTCCACCGAGGACGATCCCGTGTTCCTTTTCGCAAATATTCCCGTGATGTCATGGCTAAATTATTTGCTCATGATAATCCTTATTGTCGCTTTTATCAGCACGGGCGTCAACATTTTAAAGGGCGAGGGTATCACCCCCGGCAACTGCTTCTTCCTGACGGTTTTCCCCATATGGAAGCTGCTGGAGATATTTGACCTTATCATCACATATCAGGTCATCGGACCGTACTCCGAGAAGTGCTATATGCTTCTGTCGGACATGGCGTCGGCTATGTTCTTCCTTATGCTGGTAAGATTTTTTGCAGGCTATGAAAAGAAGCGCACACGCTATTGGATGATACTTTTCGGATACTATGCTTCTATCCTTGCGGCAGTATCCTCCATACCGAGATATGTAATGTTCTTTACAAAGCATTATTCTCTCCGCGAGGGTATGCTTACTCCCGAGGTTTCCGATATCGGCGTGGCGGTAGTCACCATTATGATCGCAGCGGTATTCTGGAGCACCTATGTGTACAGAGTAATGCCCAAGCTCAATCTTCTGGGCAAGCGCCGCTGGGCTGCACGTCAGGCTGATAACACCAAGGAAGAAATGGAATCTATTGACGAGAACAAGTGATCTTGTAGGGCGAAAGCCCTGCCGCATAAGGGGCGTTTGCGGCGGTGTCTACCGCTGCGTGCGCCCTGTTTTCATAGAGGGGAGGCGCTGATGATAAGCAGGAAAAAATGTATGGCGTTTGCCGCGCTGGCTCTGAGCGTCTCTATGCTCAGCGGGTGTATTCCGGGCGGCGGTATCGAAAGTCTGCTTTATCCGCCCGAGCTTTCCGAGGAGCAGGAGGAGATATTTAGCGCTCTGACGGATTCGGTGGGCGATAATATATCGCTGCAGTACCCAAAGGGCGGCTCCAACAGGTCTCCCGTGGTCATATGGGATATTGACGGCGACGGCACGGAC
>JBJEQM010000257.1:0-1722 GCA_051881755.1 Oscillospiraceae bacterium | reverse complement strand
TAGTAAAAAATTGCAGCGTATTCCTGCATGAATATACGCGCCCCTGCATTTCCACGGGGACGGTCAGGCGCATGATTACGTCCAGATTTGCGCTCATGATAGGCACAGGCAGCCAGCCTATAAACTGTCCGATGCACCATAATATGGGCGAGCTTGTGAACGCCATGACAAAATTCTCCACGCTCATTGAAATAAGCATTGTAATGTATATTACTTTTACCCTGTTTTTCGGCGGTTTCATAGCGGATACCATAAGGCTGCCGACCAGCATTGCTATGCCCGAGCAGGACGATACCGCGCTGAGCACCGCCTTGCTGCCCCTCTCCGCCGACAGTACAAACGCGGGCAGTACCGCGTCAAAGGCGGAGGCAACAAGGTTGATGCCCGACATAAAAATAATAAGTGTAAGTATCATGCCGTTGGCTTTGAGGTAGCGCAGCCCCGCCGCCGCAGAGTGTAACAGCGGCTCTTTTTCTTCGGCATCATGCTGTATTTCGGGTATTTTTACAAAGAACAGCAGGGCGATAAACGCCAGCGCAAAGGTGGCTAAGTCAATGTAGATAACCGCCTCAATGCCTAAAAGCGAGAATACCGCCGTGGCGATAATGGGGTTAAGTATGGTCGTCAGCGAGCGGGAAAGTGAGCGCATACCGCTGGTCTGCTGATAGTATTTTTTCGGTATGATAAGGGTCATGCTTGTTTCCGCCGCAGGCTGCTGGACAGTGTTCATAAGTCCGTTAAGGGCGTTGAGCAGATACAAATGCCACGCCGCAAGAGCGTCTGCTTTCAGCAGGATAAGCACCGTCAATGTACAAAGTGCGGCAAAGCTGTCGCACACAAGCATGGTCGCCTTTTTGTTCCACCTGTCGCTGAGCGCACCTGCGAAAATGCTCATTATAATGTAGGGCGCGTATGAGCATACGGACAGCAGCGCGGTTTTCAGCGCCGAGCCTGTCTGCTCATACAGCCGCAGAGTGAGGGCAAATGTTGTCATAGCGCTGCCCAGTGCGGACAGGGATTGTGTTATCCATAAAATAAAAAATGTTTTCAGTTGTTTCATAATACCTTGCTCCTTTGATATAATATACCGTTTGCAAGGTATGACGGATCATCTCCATGCAACCGTCATTCCCTGCATGGAGCAAAAGCAGTACAGCGTACCATATTTTTATCCTCCTTTGTCAGATTTCTTTAGCCATAAAGAGCACGTGCTCGCAGTTAGCAAAGCCGTTCTTTTTGTAGAAAAGAGGCGCGGGAGCATACCTGTTGGTGGACAACGTTATCCCCGCCAGACCCTTTTTCCTGACGTAGCTTTCCACCGCTTCAAGCAGCTTTGAGCCATAGCCCTTGCGCTGTGATTCGGGCTTGACAAACATTTCCTCCACGAATACCTCGCTGTTGTTCCACCAGACCTTTTCGTGTGCGAAGATACCGTCGATAATGTCGCCGCCGTCCGTCAGCACATATCCCACAAACTTCGTCATGTCGTAAAAGTCCGTGAGATACTCCGCCGCAGTGTCCTTTGTCCAGCGGCATTGCCACAGCTCGTTGTTGTACACTCTGCAAAGTATATCCGCGCAGGGGGCAATGTCCTCTCTTTCCATTTTTCTTATTTCCATTGTAAAAGCTCCTGATTATAAATTGATATTTTACAATTACTAATCAATTATTATTATACGCTATTCTTATAATGTCGTCAATGCTTGCTTCTTCAAGACGGAT
>JBJEQM010000256.1:0-6440 GCA_051881755.1 Oscillospiraceae bacterium | reverse complement strand
TTTATTTTAGGGGCGCTGCCATTAAGGGCGGTTTTCACTTTCCGTACGGTACGAAACCGCGGACGTGCTCCCAATTTCAGAAAGGTAGGTCATATTTTTTATGATTTCAGCAGGCGATTTTAGAAACGGCATGACTTTTGAGGAAGACGGCAACGTTCTCCAGATCGTGGAGTTCCAGCACGTTAAGCCCGGCAAAGGTGCTGCTTTCGTAAGAACAAAAATTAAGAACGTTATCACAGGCTCCGTTGTTGAAAAGAGCTACAACCCCTCCGCAAAGTTCCCCACAGCTTTCGTTGAGAGAAAGGATATGCAGTATTCCTACAATGACGGCGACCTTTACTACTTCATGGATCCCGAGACTTACGAGCAGACTCCCGTAAGCAAGGCTGAGCTTTCCGACAACTTCAAGTTCGTTAAGGAAGAAATGATATGCAAGGTTTGCTCCTACAAGGGCAAGGTTTTCGCTGTTGAGCCCCCCAACTTTGTTGATCTTCAGGTCGCTCAGACAGACCCCGGCTTTGCAGGCAATACCGCTACCAACGCTACTAAGCCCGCTACTCTTGAGACAGGTGCCGAGGTCAAGGTTCCTCTGTTCATCAACGAGGGCGACATGATCCGTATCGACACACGTACAGGCGAATACATGGAGCGCGCATAAGCCGCTTTGTATTCCATATAATTATAAAAAAGGGAGGATTACCTATGAAGCTTGGTGAAAAGGTTTCTTATCTTAAAGGTCTTATGAACGGTCTTGAGCTTGACGAGTCCACAAAGGAGGGCAAGGTTATCGCCCTTATGGCTGATATTCTTTCCGATATCGCCGTTAATATTGAGGATGTTCAGGATCAGATCGACGAGATCGTTGAAGTTGTTGACGCTATCGACGAGGACCTCTCCAATGTTGAGGAGGATATCTACGGCGACGAGTGCGTCGATGACGAGTGCGACTGCGACGACTGCTGCGATGATGACGATGAGGGTCTTTACGAAGTAAGCTGTCCCACCTGCGGAGATACTATCTGCATTACCGAGGATATGCTTGACGAAGGCTCTATCAAATGTCCCAACTGCGGCGAGCTTCTGGAGTTTGATTACGGCGACGAGGATATCGACGAGGAATAATCAAGTCTTATACAACTGAATATAAGCAACCTGTTTCAGGGCGAGGTGAAAGTCCTCACCGGCGGTATAAATGTGAACACTTGCTAAACGCTCGTTTTCACATCTGAGTCCGCGAGCCGAAAGGCCGACACGGTGTGATCCCGTGACCGACGGTATAGTCCGGATGGAAGAAACAACGCTATTACTGCGCTTTTACGCCCTTGGAATGTCATTTTCCGAGGGCGTTTTCTGTTACAGATTGCTCATATAAAAAAATCTATTTTAGGAGGAATCTGTTATGTCAGACTCAAGAAAAATCAACACGAAAAAAATGATCGTTATTGCCATGCTCAGCGCGGTAGCCATTGTCATCTACTACCTTGACTTCCCCGTGCCGCTGATGCCGCCCTTTATCAAGCTTGACCTATCCAATGTGGTCTCCCTTTTTGCGGGATTTACAATGGGTCCTGCGGCGGGGGTTATTGTGGCGCTCATTAAAAATCTTATACATCTTGTAATAAAAGGTATGGGTACTACAATGGGTATCGGCGATATTTTCGACTTTGTAACGAGCGCGGTATTTGCTTTCACGGCGGGACTTATTTACAAGAAAGACCACACCAAAAAGGGCGCTGTTATCGGCTGTGTGATAGGAACGGTGGTATTCACGCTTATAAGCCTGCCGCTGAATTATTTCATTGTATATCCTATTTATGCAAAGGCTTTCGGCGGAATGGAGGCTATCATGGGCGCGTATCAGTCCATCAATCCCAATGTAAACGGACTTTTCGGAGCGCTTTGTCTGTTCAATATGCCGTTTACTTTGATAAAGGGCATACTTTGCTCCGTTGTTGTTGTACTTATTTACAAGCCGCTTATTACGGTTTTGCGTAAATCACACCTTATTGAAGAAAATCAGTGAATAGATGATAGTGAATAGTGAGTATTAAACGCTCATTATTCACTATTTTTATTTATGCAAAAAAATAGTGAACAGTGAGGGTATATCTCACTATTCACTATTATCTATTCACTATTCACTAAAAAATCAGAAAAGTCCCGAGATGTTTCCGTCGTTGTCGCAGTCTATCTTCAATGCGGCGGGTGCTTTGGGCAGACCGGGCATTATCATAATGTCGCCCGTATATGCTACTACAAAGCCCGCGCCTGCGGATACCTTTACATCGCGGACGGTAATTCTGAAATTCTCCGGCTTGCCAAGCTTTGTCGGGTCGTCCGAGAGGGAATACTGTGTTTTCGCAACGCACACGGGTGTATCGGTGAAGCCCAGCGCTTCGATCTCTTTCAGCGCTTTCTCTGCCTGTGCGGTATAGTTTACGCCGTCTGCACGGTATATCTCCGTTGCGATTATATTCAGCTTTTCCTTGATGGACAGCTTTTCATCGTAAAGATGCTTGAACTCGGTCTTGCCCTCGTTGGCTTCAATGGTTGCGCATACTTTCTCGGCAAGGTCTGTGCCGCCCTCGCCGCCCTTGGCAAATATCTCCGCAAGCGATACCTCTACGCCCATTCCCTTGCAAAATTCTTCAATATATGCAATTTCCGCGTCGGTATCGGTATGGAAGCGATTTATCGCCACAACTACGGGCAAACCAAACTTGTGTATATTTTCAATGTGAGTTTTAAGGTTTACGATACCCTTTTTCAGCGCTTCAACATTTTCCGCTGTAAGCTCAGTCTTGGGTACTCCGCCGTTATATTTCAGCGCACGGATAGTCGCTACGATAACAACGCAGGCAGGGGAAAGCTTACCGAAACGGCACTTGATATCAAGGAATTTCTCTGCGCCAAGGTC
The DNA here is from genome assembly GCA_051881755.1 of Oscillospiraceae bacterium. Lineage (GTDB taxonomy): Bacteria > Bacillota > Clostridia > Oscillospirales > Ruminococcaceae > UMGS363. Next base: position 3,523 of record JBJEQM010000256.1, on the reverse strand, counting down.
TGCGCCGAAGCCTGCTTCCGTGATACAATAATCGCCAAGCTTCAATGCAAGCTTTGTTGCGCGGAGAGAGTTACAGCCATGAGCGATATTTGCGAAAGGTCCGCCGTGCATGATAGCAGGTGTATTTTCAAGTGTCTGCACAAGGTTAGGCTTCAATGCGTCTTTCAGAAGAGCGGTCATGGCGCCGTCTGCGCCTAAATCTCTTGCATAAACAGGCTTGCCCTCATATGTGTACGCCACAAGGATAGAGCCCAGACGCTTTTTCAAGTCCGCAAGGTCTGATGCAAGGCAAAGTATTGCCATTACTTCCGATGCGACTGTAATTCTGAAGCTGTCCTGACGGGGGATTCCGTTTACCTTGCCGCCCATGCCGATAACGATATTTCTCAGGGCGCGGTCGTTCATATCAAGGCAGCGGTCTATCATTATCCTGCGCTGGTCGATGCCCAGCACATTGCCCTGCTGCATATGGTTATCAAGCAGAGCGCAGAGGAGGTTGTTTGCTGCGGTGATGGCATGCATATCGCCTGTGAAATGCAGGTTGATGTCCTCCATGGGGACTACCTGCGCATATCCGCCGCCTGCTGCGCCGCCCTTTATACCGAAAACGGGTCCGAGAGAGGGCTCGCGGAGAGCGAGCACGGCGTTCTTGCCTATCTTCGCCATAGCTTCCGCAAGACCTACGGAAATGGTTGTCTTGCCCTCGCCTGCGGGAGTTGGGTTGATAGCCGTCACAAGGATAAGCTTGCCGTCGGGCTTATCCGCGGTCTTTTTGAAAAGCTCCTCGGAAAGCTTGGCTTTGTAATGTCCGTAAGGCTCGATGTCGTCCTCGGCAATGCCGAGATTTGCGGCAATTTCGTTGATTTTCAGCATTTTCGCCTGCTGTGCGATCTCAATATCAGATAACATTTTCATATCCCCCTAAATTATTCATTATCATCGGTATTATCGTCGTCGGGAACTTCCTCCTCGACTATGACCTCGCTGTCTTCCTCTGCGGCGGCAAGATTCATTTCCGCTTCAAGCTCTTCGGCAGATGGCTCTTCTATCTTTGAGACCTCGGCTCCGTCGTCATGCTCGGCTCTTGTAAATGATACCACCTTTACGTCGTCGGAAACACGCATTAATCTTACACCTGTTGCGTAACGTCCCATAATTCTGATGTCGTTTGCTCTGATTCGGATTATAACGCCGTCGTTGGATATCATAATAATGTCGTCGTCCTCGTCAACTACCTTTATGCCGCATACATAGCCCTTTTCGTCGGACACCTTATAATTGAGCAGACCATAGCCGCCTCTGTTCTGTACACGGTAGGAGTCAAGCTCGCATCGTCTGCCGTTGCCCTTGTCGGTAACGGTAAGGACTGTGGCGCCCTGACGGACTCTCGCCATTGATACGACATAGTCGCCCTCGCGGAGCTTGATTGCTTTTACGCCATGAGCGGAGCGGGACATCTTTCTTATCTGATTTTCGTCAATTCTGATTGCGTAGCCGTTTCTTGTGGCAACGATGACCTGTGCGCTGCCGTCGGTCATTCTTACGCCGGCAATCTCGTCGCCCTCGTCAAGACCGATAGCGATAAGTCCGTTCTTGCGGACGTTCCTGTAATCCGCAAGGGAGGTGCGCTTTATCTTGCCGTTCTTTGTGACCATGATAATATACTTGCCCTCGTCAAAGTCGGTGGTCTTTATCATGGCGGCTATCTTCTCGCCCTCGGACAGGGGCAGCAGATTTATGGCGTTTGTACCTCTCGACTGCTTTGAGCCCTCGGGTATCTCGAAGCATTTCAGCTTGTACATTATACCCTTGTTGGATATAAACAGCACATTATCGTGTGAGGAGGCGATGAACATTTCCTGCACGAAGTCCTCTTCGCGCTGCTTCATGCCCGAAACACCCTTGCCGCCGCGGCGCTGTGCCTTATAGTCGCTGACGGGCTGGCGCTTGATATATCCTATATCCGTATATGTTACAACACAGTCCTCTACGGGTATAAGGTCCTCAACGTCAACTTCGCCCGACATAGCCTCGATAGATGTTCTTCTTGCGTCACCGTACTTTTTCTTGATGACTTCAAGCTCCTCGGAGACGATCTCGGTCATTTTCTCGTGGCTGCCGAGTATTTCAATATACTCCTTTATCTTTTCGTGGAGTGCGTTCAGTTCCTCTTCAAGCTTTAATCTTTCCAGACCGGAAAGCTGGACAAGTCTCATCTGAGCGATGGCGTCAGCCTGTACCTCGGTGATGCCGAAGCGCTCCATAAGTCTTGTCTTTATTTCCGCCGCGTCCTTTGATGAGCGGCATATCTGTACGACCTCGTCAATATTGTCGACGGCTATCATCAAGCCCTCTAAGATGTGGGCGCGCTCTCTTGCCTTTTTCAGATCGAACTCGGTGCGGCGGCGGATAACGTCCACCTGAAATTCGATATATTCATGCAGTATCTGCTTTAAGGTGAGTATCTTCGGCTCGCCGCGTACAAGAGCAAGCATTATAACGCCCACGGTGTCCTGAAGCTGCGTCATGGCAAAAAGCTTATTCAGCACCAGCTGGGGCACGGCATCCTTTTTCAGCTCGATAACTATTCTTACGTCGTTTTCCTTGTCGGACTCGTCGCGGATATTGTGTATACCCTCGATGCGCTTGTCCTTTGCGAGGGCGGCGATGCTTTCGATAAGGCGCGCTTTGTTTACCATGTAGGGTATCTCGGTGACAACGATGCAGTTTCTGCCCTTTATCTCCTCGATATTCGTTACGGAGCGGAGGGTCAGCTTGCCCTTGCCCGTGCCGTATGCGGCACGAATACCCGATTTGCCCATGATAATTCCGCCTGTGGGGAAGTCGGGTCCCTTGATGTACTCCATTATCTCGTCAAGGTCTGCCTCGGGATTTTTTATAACGTGCTGTATGGCGTTGATGGTCTCTGTCAGATTGTGGGGCGGGATATTGGTCGCCATACCTACGGCGATACCCGTTGCGCCGTTTACCAAGATATTCGGGAAGCGTGAGGGAATTACCTCGGGCTCGTTAAAGCGGTCGTCGTAGTTTCTTACAAAAGGAATGGTATTTTTGTTTATGTCCGTCAACATCTCCATGGATATTTTGGACATTCTGGCTTCTGTATAACGGTAAGCCGCGGGGGGGTCGCCGTCGATGGAACCAAAGTTTCCGTGACCGTCTACCAGAGGGTAACGGAGGGAAAAACCCTGTGCAAGACGCACAAGGGCATCGTAAACGGAGGCGTCTCCGTGGGGGTGATATTTACCGAGAACCTCGCCGACGGTATACGCACACTTTCTGTAAGGGCGGTCGGCGGTATTGTTTGCCTCGTTCATTGTGTAGATAATACGTCTGTGTACGGGCTTCATGCCGTCGCGGACGTCGGGCAGCGCTCTTGCAACGATAACCGACATTGAATATTCCAGAAATGATTTGCGCATTTCCGTTTCAATATCGCGGTGTATTACCTTTGCATTTTCCTCATTATACAAGCTTAAACAACTCCATTCTTTATGGTGTT
>JBJEQM010000255.1:0-1724 GCA_051881755.1 Oscillospiraceae bacterium | reverse complement strand
TATATTGGATTTCGGCGCAGATTTTTTCCCGTTTTTTATTGGTGTTTAGTATTAAGCACCTCCGCACCGCCGTTTGATTCCGAGCCGAGCAAGACCCTGCCCTCCGCCGCAAAAGCGAAATTATAAGCTTTATCCTCGCCATATTCATACTCCGCGATAATTTCCCCCGAAAGATTCATTATGTACGCCCTTGACACGGCATTATCGTATGTGCCGGGCTCATGGGCAAGAATATACTCGCCGCCCGCAGGCATGGAATACTCAATATACCTGTTCTTTTCAAGCTCATAGGGGAAGTCCGTCAGCAGGGTAGTTTCAAGCGTGACAGGGTCGGTGACATACAGCGTGGTGTCCCAGCCGTCCCAGTAAGCGCCGTAGGAATATATCATGCCGTCCGCGAAGCCGAAAGGTATCTTGTCCTTGGAGTCGGGCACGTCCCGTGCCTCGCCCGTTTCAAAATCGTATATGCCGAAACCGGGTATGCACTCGTAGCCAATGGTACCGTATACAAAACGGTTTTCGTCAATGGGAAGCGCATAATACTGACATGTGGAATTAAATCCCCATTCATTTTCCGTGTCAATATACCCCGGCACAATGACCTCGCCGTTATAAAGCAGGTCGGGGTAAATATACTCAATATCCCTGCCGTAATGTGAATAGTACACATTATCTCCCTCGGCGGTATCATATGTAAAATCCTTGTATACCGTGTAGGTCGTTATCCTGCCGCTGTCATCGTCCTCGGAATAAAGCCTGCAAAGCACATCTCCGCTGCCGCATGATACCTCGTCAAAACCGTTGGCAAATTCCAGACGCGTTTCCAGCGTATCCGCGTCAACAAAGCGGCATACAACGTCGGTGAACGTGGCATTTTCCACATCGCCCATCCTTATATTGAATTGGAGCAGGAAACAGCCGTCAAGGGCGCGGCTTATGTGATTTTTTATCCGCAGGCGGTCGTCCTCGCCAAATTGCTCCACGATTTTGTACGTCGTAACATCCTCCTCGATGTCGGCGCTTTCGGTAACCTCGGCGGTGGTCTGTGAGGTGGTTTCGGCGGCAGTCACAGTGTAATCCGCAAGCAGCTTTTTCGTCGTCTGTACAGGCTCGGTCGCGCCGCCCATATTATCGGGAGAGGTCTCCTCGGCGGTAATGCTGACGGTCACGCTTTCCTGCTCGCCCTCCGTCCCGCAGGACGCCAGAAATAATGTACAAAGCGCAATTGCAATATATGGTCTGTTCATAATATCCCTCCGTAATTATATTATAGCGGTTCAGGATAATATTTTCAATAATTGTACCATATTGTAACGGTTTGTAACGAGATTGTAATAAAGCCGCGCATAATACAATGTAATTTGCGCAAAATATGTGTATATTATTTTAGGAGTGATATTATGCCCGTAGATTTTAATTCAAGCAGAACAAAAGCAAACCTTATGAAAGCCTTTGCGGGAGAGAGTCAGGCGCGAAACCGCTACACCTTTGCGGCGGACAAGGCAAAGAAGATGGGGTGCTATTTTATAAGCAACATCTTCACCCTTACCGCTGACCAAGAAAAGCAGCACGCGGAGATATTCTATGACCACCTGCGGCAGGCAAACGGCGAGAACATCGACATTGACGGAACATATCCCGTTGACAACTACGACAAGCTGGAGGATCTTCTTCGCTCGGCAAAGCATAACGAGTATGAGGAATACGAAAAGGTGTACCCCGAA
>JBJEQM010000254.1:0-1727 GCA_051881755.1 Oscillospiraceae bacterium | reverse complement strand
AGCTTTGCCCTCGCCTCCTTTTGTCAGTCTATTTTCGTGTCTTGCTATAGTATAATTCTTACGGGAGGTATGGTATGGAAGATCAGGAAATGCCGATCGGTTTTGGAATGGCGCTTGCCATGAATCCGGGCGCTATGGAGAAGTTCGCGGCTCTGCCCGAAAGCAAAAAGCAGGAGATAATCAACGGCACCCACGCCGTGACTTCAAAGGCGGAAATGCGGCAATATGTTGAGAATATCCTTAAAATGTAAAGCGAGATAAAATATGAAGTCCTTATGGCAAGATAATATTGAACGTCCGAGCTTTCCCACGCTTGAAGAAGATATAAAGACCGATGTGCTCATAATCGGCGGAGGTATTGCGGGCATACTTACCGCGTATTTTCTGCATGAAAAGGGCGTATCCTGCGTTGTTTCGGAAAAGGACAGGATATGCGGCGGCACTACGGGAAATACCACGGCAAAAATAACTGTACAGCATGGTCTGATATACGATAAGATACTTCGCAGCCGCGGTGCAGATACGGCGAAAATGTATTTGCAGGCAAATCGGGCGGCGTTTGACAAATACGCGGAGCTTTGCCGCGGTATTGACTGCGATTATGAGCGCAGGGATAATTATGTTTATTCCCTTGACGACCGCTCAAAGCTTGAACGGGAGATGTCTGCGCTTGAAAAAATCGGCGCGAACGCCAAGCTTGCAGACAGCGTACCTCTGCCCATGTCCACCGTGGGAGCGGTCTGCTTTCCCGACCAAGCGCAGTTTCACCCGCTGAAATTTCTGTATACAATAGTGCGTGGTCTGAACGTTTACGAGCATACCTTTGTACGCGAAATGACAGGCACAACGGCGGTCACGGACAACGGGAAAATTTATGCGAAAAAGGTCATTGCGGCGACCCATTTTCCGTTCATCAACAAGCACGGCAGCTACTTTCTCAAGCTGTATCAGCACCGCTCCTATGTCATAGCATTGGAAAACGCGCAGGACGTTAACGGAATGTATGTTGACGAGTGCAGGACGGGCCTTTCCTTCCGAAACAGCGGAGAGCTTCTGCTGCTTGGCGGAGGCGGTCACCGCACGGGCAAGGACGGCGGCAATTGGAACGAGCTTCGCCGTTTTGCCGCGGAGCATTATCCGAGCGCCACCGAGCGGTATTACTGGGCAGCGCAGGACTGCATGAGCCTTGATGGTGTACCATATATCGGCAGGTACTCCAAAAATACTCCCGACTTTTATGCTGCAAGCGGCTTCAACAAGTGGGGCATGACAGGCTCAATGCTTTCGGCGATGATGCTCAGCGATATGGTCTGCGGCACAAAAAACGAGTATGAGGATATATTCAGCCCGTCACGGAGCATTGTAAAGCCGCAGCTTTTTGTCAACGGTTTTGAGGCGGCGAAAAATCTCCTCACGCCGTCGTCAAAGCGCTGTCCGCACATGGGCTGTGCGCTGAAATGGAATCCCGACGAGCACACCTGGGACTGTCCCTGTCACGGCTCGCGCTTTTCCGAAAGCGGAGAGGTGCTTGATAATCCTGCAAACGGTAATAAACACGATATATAATATTTGCGCAAGGTCAAAATGGCTTTGCGCTTTTTATATTGCAATGCATTATTTTTTGTATTATACTGAAAGAAAAAACGGAGAATTGTATTTACAAAATATATATTGCAGAGGACGACCTCACCATCGCCGGCGCCTTGAAGCAGCACCTTGAAAAATGG
>JBJEQM010000253.1:0-6453 GCA_051881755.1 Oscillospiraceae bacterium | reverse complement strand
TGCTGTTCTTTGCGGACTATCCTTTTTTGCAATCGGCGTTTTATTGTACCGTTTCCTTGCTTGTTTTTAGCTTTGTTTGCTATGATATGTCAGTTTTAGGAGATTTCGCGCTCTGCGGAGCGCGACCAAAGGGCTTTCAGCCCTCTGGACACCTGACCAGCGCGGCTGCGCTGGACCAGCTAATCCGCTTCGCGGTTGGTACGCTTACTGCGCTAAATTCCGATTTAATTCATTACCCTATCCCGACAAAATCATAAAAATAATACACAAAACTATTGCAAACAGCATGGGTTTTATGCTACAATAAAATGTAACGATTAAATAAAGGAGTGCGTTTTTTTGGAGCGTTTATATACATTTCGTGCGCTGCTCAACAGTATTCTGCCTATCGGCTTCTGGGATATCGCCGATATTATCGTGCTGGCTGTGCTGATTTACCGCGCCATCATTCTCGTCAAGGAGACCCGTGCAGGCGGTCTGCTGAAAGGTATCGCCGTCGTTCTGGTCTGCTATGTCATTATGAGCACTGTGGGCATGAACGCTATGGCGTATATTATTAAAAGTCTTATCGATATCGGTCTGCTGGCGGTGCTTATCCTCTTCCAGCCCGAGATTCGCCGCTCACTTGAAAAAATGGGTCACTCCAAAATGACCAAAATACCCGTCCTCGCCTCCATGTCGGGCGAAAGCGCCGACGCTGTGACTAACCGCTGGAATGTGGCTATCGAGGCGATATGTGACGCCTGCGAGGATCTTTCCGCCACCACCACGGGCGCGCTCATCGTTATCGAACGCGATACCAAGCTGGGCGAACAGATAGACACGGGTACCGTCCTCAACGCCGTTCCCTCAAAGGAGCTGCTGGGCAATATATTCTTCAAAAACACACCGCTCCACGACGGCGCTGTTATCATGCGAGACGGCATTATTCTGGCGGCGGCGTGCTTCCTCCCCAAGCCCCAAAAAGAGGAGACCATAAACAAGGCGCTGGGCTCCCGTCACCGCGCCGCTATCGGCATGAGCGAAAACTCCGACGCGCTTGTCATCGTTGTCTCCGAGGAAACGGGCACCATCTCCGTGGCGGAAAACGGAAACCTTGAACGAAGCTTCACCAGAGACTCCCTGAAAAAAATGCTGCGCTCCAAGCTTATCCCCGAAAAGGCTCAGAAGCCTGCAAAGCCGCCCAAACCGCCCCGCAAGCCCAAGCAGGATAAAAAATCCCTTTTCAATATAAAGGGCAAGTCCGCTGATGATATCGGAGGAACCGAAAATGAAAAACATTCTTAATATCGTGCGGGACTTCTTCCGCAGAATTATGGAAAAGGACTTCTCCATAAAGATAATTTCCCTTATTTCTGCCGTTGTTATATGGTTTGTCATATCCATTAATGTTTATCCTACCATAAAAGTGCCCATTTATAATGTTCCCGTTATTATCAATACCGCAGGAACTTATGCCGAGGCGCACAACTTCCGCGTTACACTGGTAGACTCTCCCGAGGCTACCGTTCACATCGAGGGCGATCGCGGCGAGGTGGGCGCTCTGACCAACAAGGAGCTGACTGTCGTTGCTTCCGCAGAGAATGTTCTCAGCGCAGGCGAATACCGTCTGCCGCTGGAGGTAAAATGCTCCTCGGGCAAGCAGTTCACTGTGGACAACATCTCCGACTCGGAGGGCAACAAAATAGAATATGTTACCGCAAGATTTGAGGAAATAATCACTAAGACCATTGAGGTCAAGCCCCGTCTGGAGGATATCCATATTGCAAGCGGCTATATCTGCGACGAGGACGACGTTGTTATAGTCCCCGATACCATTGAAATAACAGGTCCCAAGGACAAGGTAAACTCCATCGACGCAGCATATGTAAACGTAAGCTCCGCCCAAGAGCTTTCCGCTTCATACGAATTTTCCTCGGGTACTGCCGTATTATACTCGGGCAGCTCTCCCGTGGAGCTTGGCGAGGATATTGAGCTAAACCGCTCGGATTTCTCCGTTCATGTTCCCGTTCTCATGCGGCAGACTCTGCCTTTGGAGGTAAACATCATAAACGCTCCCGAAAGCTTTGATACGAACGCATTCCTCAGCAAGCTGGAGCTTTCCGTGGACAGTCTCGAAGTCGCCGTTCTCAGCGAAAACGCCAAAAATATCGCCTCCCTCAACATCGGCAGCATTGATATGCGCTCTGTTGACATCGGCTCTGTTTTCACTTTCAATACAAAGGATTTCCTCCCCGAGGGCTATCAGGATCTCAGCGGTGTAAACAATGTCACGGTAAAATGTCCCGAAGAGGGTCTTATCAGGATGCTCATGGTGGTAAACAAGAACTCCGTTCAGTTTATCAACGCTCCTGCACAGTTTGAATACAAGATAATAACCTCGGGCTTCTCAATGTACTTTATCGGCTCGGCGGAGAGCATGAAGCAGATCTCGCCCATTGACGTTATCGCCCGTATCGACCTTATAAACTACGACCTTGAAGCGCGGGACTACAAATTCCCCGTGACATTCAGCACTCCCGCATACAACGACGTATGGTGCATCGGCTCGGACGGCGAGCTTTCGCCCAAGGCTACGGTGACGGTAACTCTTAAAGAGCCCGAAAGGAGCTGACGATATGCCCCTTATCGCTTCACAGATAATCACGGGGATAAGCGCCTCCAATGATGATATTATTGGGGCGGCGCTGAAAAAGCTGCGGCTAAACAGCAGCTCTGCTGTGCGCTGCGGCGTTCACAAGACCTCTCTTGACGCGCGGAAAAACAATGATATAAAGCTTGTGTCCTCCGTATGGATAGAGCTGGATAATGCCGAAAATGAGCGGCGGCTCTGCGAAAAATACGGCTTCTGCTCCTATATTGACGGCAGTAGAAGCCTTATGCCGCCGAAAAATATACCCCATAAGGATATTGATATTGTGGTGGCGGGCTTCGGTCCTGCGGGAATGTTTTCGGCGCTGACTCTGGCGGAATACGGCTTCAAGCCGCTGGTCATCGAGCGCGGCGGCTGTGTCGAGGAGCGCGTTGAAGCGGTAGAGAGCTTCTGGCGCGGCGGCGCGTTTGACACGCGCACCAATGTACAGTTCGGCGAGGGCGGAGCAGGCACTTTCTCCGATGGCAAGCTTACAACGCGCATAAAAGACCCCATGTGCCGTATCGTTCTGGAGCGCTTGGCGGAGCTGGGCGCGCCCGAGGAGATACTGACCAAGGCAAAGCCTCACATCGGCACAGACAAGCTTCGGGGTATCGTGAAAAATATACGGGAGAGGATAATCGCTCTGGGCGGCGAGGTACGATTCAACGCTCAGCTGACCGATATAAAGCTGACGGGCGGCGTTATAACGGGCATCACCGTCAACGGCAGCGAGGATATACCATGCAGCCGTCTTATTGCGGCGCTTGGTCACAGCGCCCGTGATACCTTTGAAATACTCCTTGGCAAAGGCGTTTTTATTGAGCCAAAGCCATTCTCCGTTGGTGCCCGCATTGAGCACAGGCAGGAGGACGTTGACCGCTCTTTATACGGGGCGCAGTATGATAATCCTGCGCTGCCGAAGGGTGAATATCAGCTTTCATGGCGGAAAGGCGAGCGGGCGGCGTACACGTTCTGTATGTGTCCCGGCGGCTTTGTTGTGCCCTCACAAAGCGAGGAAATCACAGTTGTCACCAACGGCATGAGCGAATTTGCCCGCGACGGCGAGAACGCCAACGCGGCGCTTGTTGTATCGGTATCGCCCGAGGATTTCGGCGGAGCGCCCTTGGACGGCGTTGAATTTGCGCGGAATATCGAGAAAAAGGCGTATGCTCTCACGGGAGGATACAAGGCTCCTGCCTGCACGGTGAAAAGCTTTCTTGAGGGCGGCGGCTCGCTCAAGGGTGCGGCGGTCACGCCCACATACGCGCGTGGCGTGGAGGAATGTGATCTGCACAGGCTTCTGCCCGAATTTGTAACGGACATGATGGCGGCAGGTCTGCACAATTTTGCGGGAAAGATGAAATGCTTCGGCGACGGCAGCGCGGTGCTGACCGCTCCCGAGACGCGGACGTCCTCTCCCGTGCGGCTGACCCGAGGCGAGGATATGCAGTCTTTGACGGTAAAGGGGCTTTATCCCTGCGGCGAGGGGGCAGGCTATGCAGGCGGCATAATGTCTGCGGCGGTGGACGGTCTGCGGACGGCTGTGAAAATTATAGAGGAATGTTCAACATGATAAAATATACAAAGCTTATTGCCGCGGCGCTTATATCCGCGGCGCTGTACGGCTGCTCCCAAGGCACGCCCGAGGAGGTAGTCTCCGAGACGGAGGTATCTCCATATCCCACGGAGGCACAGTCGGACTATATTTTAGTGCGCGGCTATCCGCTGACGGAGCTGTTTGCGGATATCTCCGCAGGGGGAGTGGATTTCAGCTTTCCTGTAAAGGCTTCGGACTTTACCGATGGCGGCGCGCTTGCGGATACAACATATTCGGACAGCATGATATCATTCCCGAGCGGCGGCGCATTATATGCCGAAATATGTGGGGACAGCGGAGATACCGTAAATTCTGCGGCGGTGCTTCAGGCAAAGCTTGGTACTGCTCCCGTTGATTTTACGGTATACGGTATAAAATTCGGCATGAGCTACGGCGAAGCGGCAGGTATTGCAGGCGTGCCGAATCAGGTATACGGCGAGCCCGACAAGGAAAGCGGCTCCTGTCTTTATCGCGGCGCGGGCAATCAGCAGTTCGAGATAAAGTTTGAAAACAACATGGTCACGGAGTTTATTTTCGTGCAGTAAAGGACGTGAAAATATGATATACGATAAGATAAAGCTTGATGTACCATATGAAAAAGCAGGGCTGTCCGCGGAGGGCTGCGAAGCGGTGCTGACGGAATATATACCCGACGAGCTGCCCAACGATTCGCGGCATATCCCCAAAAAAGCGGTCATTATCTGTCCCGGCGGCGGCTACGACTACTGCTCGGTGCGGGAGGCGGAGCCTGTGGCGGTGCGGTTTCTCTCCTACGGCGTGACGGCATTTGTGCTTAACTACAGCTGTGTAAACAAGCTTTTCCCCACAAATCTGCTGGAGCTGGCGGCGGCGGTGAAATATGTCCGCGATAACGCGGCGCGGCTGAACATTGACCCTCACGGCATTTTCGTCTGCGGATTTTCGGCAGGCGGACATCTTGCGGCAAGTTTGGGTGTACATTGGAACAAGCCGTTTGCCTATGAGCCATTGGGCGCGGCGGCAGAGGATATACGTCCCGACGGGCAGATACTATGCTATCCCGTTATCACGGCGGGGGAGAAGCGGCACGACGGCTCTATCCGCAACATAACGGGCGGCAGCATTGACAATGACCTTGCACGGTTGGTCTCACCGGAAAACAACGTCACGGCGGACGTGCCGCCCACCTTTATATGGAGCACCTTTGACGACGAGCTTGTGCCTGTGGAGAACACCATAATGTTCACGGCGGCGCTGGCGGAGCATAAGGTGCCGTTCACGAGCCATATTTTCTCGCACGGTGTACACGGTCTGGCGCTGAGCGACGACAGCACGGCGAATTATGACGGACATATCAACGGGGAATGTGCCAAGTGGTTTGATATGGCGCTGGAGTGGATAAAACAGCAAAAATAAGAGTGAATAGTGAAATAGTGAATAGTTTTGCATGAAAACTATTCACTATTATTTTTTTCACTATTCACTCTTCACTAATACTAAACACCAATAAAAAACGGGAAAAAATCTGCGCCGAAATCCAATATATGCAAGATTGTCGGCTTGATTTTTTCCATATTTTAAATGGTGTTTAGTATAAAAAGTTAAATTCAGATATATTAGCCCAGAGCCTCGGACAGGTCTGTTATCTCATAGTCGGAGGGTATCTCAAAAATGCTCTCGTCAACATCGTGTGTGAATACTGTCATCTCCATTACAATGCCATCGGAAACAAGATATTTTATATCCGTTGTGCCCGTTTCATAATAGAAGTAAAGCTCCAGTCCGTCCTCGGTAGTGACCTTTTCGTATGAGAGGGGCTCGCCGTCGATTTCGCCCTCGCCAAGCTCAAATGCAGCCTTGGACGCGTCAAACTGAGGTGCCATGGAGGATTCCAGAGTTTCTGCTGTGGAAGCTAAGTCCTCGTCGGGGATAGTCATATACAGCGCTGCTTTTTCATTGGGCATTACGATATAATACTTATTGCCGTCCATAATGATATCCATTGCTTCGCTGTCGGTCACGGTCTTTACCGCTATCCTTGTGGAGCTTACCATTGTAACGGTCATTTCCACGTGCTCGGTGCCGTTTTCCGTTTCGGCATCATACGCAAAAGCGTTGCATACGGGAAGCTTTGCGCTCTCGCGGAGGTAATTTGCATAAACAGGAGTTTCCTTGTCAAGTACATCCAACGCTGCCTGAAGCTTGGGGTTAAGCATTGAGTTGTCCGCTTCGGAGGGTGCGG
>JBJEQM010000252.1:0-1728 GCA_051881755.1 Oscillospiraceae bacterium | reverse complement strand
TATTATTCCGCCGCAATTACGGCTTACTTTTTCTCCACCGACAGCCACAGCTCCCAAAAGTAGTCGGGGTCATTTACGTCCGCCGAGGGATAAGCCTCGATCTCCACGCCGCTTGGACGATATTCGCTGTTTGGGAAAAATTCCTCGAAAATGTATTTGTATACGCTTGTGAACGCCTCGGGCATTTTTCCCTTGCACGGGAAAACAATGTAAGCCGCCGCAGGAAGCGTAATGACCTCCAAACCGTCCTCCGCAATATCCGCGCCGTTGTAGTGACAGCCTATGCCGTAGGAAAAATCACTGTTGTTCTCCACGCAGTCCAGACTTACGCCGATAATACAATTGCCGAAAATGTTGTTTTCGTTGATATACTTTACAATGCTCGGAATTGTGCCATCCGACGAACATTCTCCCCAAAATTGGGATATTTCCCTGCCTGTCATTTCACCGCCGCCCGAAATATGTCTGCGCTTTACAACAATATCGATTGCGTCTGTTTTTACAAATCTGTAGTCCATTTTCGTTCCTCCGTTAATAATTAGTTTTACGGAAAGACGTGAAAAGGATTTTATGGGAGCGCCGTTTCGCGCCTGAGACGGCGTTACGCCGTGAAATTTCACGAACGCCCGTGAGAAGCTCTCGGGGGAATCGTAGCCGTATTTCAGCGCAACGTCAATGACCTTGGCTTTATCCGCCGCAAGCTCGCCGCCGGCAAGTGCCAGCCTGCGGAAGCGCACATAGTCGCCCAAGGTAAAGCCGCATATCACCGAAAAGACCCGCTGAAAATGAAAGCTTGACGAGTAAGCGCATTTTGCGGCTTCCTCGTAATCTATCTGCTCGGTAATGTGCTCCTCAATGTAATCAATTGCACGGCTGATGCCTGTTATCCAATCCATATTCCGTCCTCCCTATGATAATTATAGCGGAATACAAGGTATATTTCATGATTTTTTCTGCTGAGATATGTCAGAATCATTGATGAGGATATTTTTCATCTCCATAGGCGTGTATATGAGCCCGTCCTCTACGACCTCGCCGCCAGCGGGGGAGAATCCCAAGCGCCTGTAGACCTCCACCGCGTAAGGCGCGGCGTGTACTGTCACAAAGTCGGGCGAGGACGATTTTATCATGTACTCAAACAGAGCCTTGCCTATACCGCGGCGGTGAAATTCCTCGTCCACGAAAAACAAGCTGACGTGCGTGCCGCCGCTGCGCATGGCAAGCACTCCCACGACGCGCGCACCCATAAACGCGCCGTAAATATCCAGCACCGAAGTTGCCTCGTCATTGTCAAGATACTCCTTGAAAAATCTCACGCCCTCCTCGGGATATTGGGGCGCCTCATATTTCAGAAAGACACGCCACACCAAGTCAAGTGCAGCTGCTTTTTCCTCGGGGAGAATTATACGTATTTTTATGTTACTGTCCATTATTGACCTCATTTAATTCTAAAGTTAATAAGCCCTTTACAGATATTTCATCTCCGCATGATAATCTGTCACTCGGAAATTCATCGATCATATTTATTTTTATATCGGAAAAATCCGAGTTAATGTAACCATATAAGGTGTTTTTATTTTCAATACTTTTAATAAGAACGTTTGCTCTGACATCGGTATCGTGAATTGAATCAAAGTGAGTGGACATTTCTATATACTCGTTAAGGTGCATAGGTATTGTTATTTTGGCACAATCAATAACTAATTCGCCACTTAGAACATCTCCTAT
>JBJEQM010000251.1:0-6463 GCA_051881755.1 Oscillospiraceae bacterium | reverse complement strand
CACGCCGTGAGCAATATGTATCCAGCCCTTGGGCGTCTTTATGGGAACAGCGCCCGCACCGTTCTTGACCTCGGTTATTGTGTGGTACACTCTTGGCGAAATGACCTTTTCCTCGGTGCAAATCTCGGCGTTGGTTATATCCTTTGCAAGTCCGAAGCATACTCCGCCGCCGGAGCCTGTCTGTATAAAATCGTCCTGAGGACGTGTGTAGAACGCGTACATTCCGTCCACAAATTCGGGGTGGAGCACCACGTTTCTCTGCTGGGGCGACTTGGATTTAAGGTTAGGCAGTCTCTCCCATGTTTTCAGGTCTTTTGTGCGGACAATGCCTGCCTGCGCTATTGCCGCGGACAGATCGTTGGAGGAGGTATCCTTGCTCTCGGAACAGAACACGCCGTATATCCAGCCGTCCTCATGCTTTGTCAGGCGCATATCGTAAACGTTGGTCTCCTCGGGATTTGTGTCGGGGAACTGCACGGGATAGTCCCAGAAGCGGAAGCCGTCCACGGGACTGTCGCTCTCCGCCACGGCGAAGAAAGACTTTCTGTCGTTGCCCTCAACACGCGCAACAAGATAAAACTTGCCGTTCAGCTCGATAGCACCCGAGTTGAGCACCGCATTTATACCCAGTCTCTCCATAAAGAACGGGTTTGTCTCGGGGTTCATATCATACCGCCAGATAACAGGCGCGTGCGCCGCCGTCAGCACGGGGTTTTCGTAAACGTCGTAGATACCGTTGTACCTGTCGGACTTAACGTTTTTCTGTGCAATAAGCTTTTCATATCCGTCCACAACGCGGCGGCAGTTTTCCGTAAATACTTTATTTTCCATTTTATCCTCCCGGTTTAAAAGTATACAATATATTCATTATACTTGAAAAATATTATCATTCAAGAGAAAAATCAAAGATAATCGTTGACTTTTTGATAAAATTGTATTATTATATATATAGTTATACTAAATTGCAGTATGGATCAATATACATTATCGTCCGAAGATATATTACAGCGGACAGTACACAACAAAATCCTGAAAGGAGAGCATATCCGCAGCGGATATGATTCGATTATGAAGAAAGCAGTATCGGTAATACTTACAGTTATAATGTGCATTTTCGCCCTTTCATCATGCAGCAAGGAAGAAGCCGCAGCGGAGATATCCGATTATACGGGTATACTTACCAAAGTAAAGCTTGGTATGCCGCTGACGAAGATAGTATCCATGCAGCCCGACGGCGTTGAGCTTTATTATGAGGACGATACCACAATATGGAGCGTCAACCCCGATACCGACCTTATGGAGGTCAGAGACCTTATCCCCGCCGACGACCTGTACTATTACGCCGACGATTCCATTATAACATATAAATTCCGCACTGTAAAGGGCGACAGCGAGATATATCTCAACGGCTACACCGAGGAAGTGCATTGTCTTATGGACCGCGCCGCTGCCGAGGAGTATTTCTACAAAAAGACCGACGAGCTGGTAAACAAGCACTGCGTAGACGAGGGCTCCAGCGCAATAGGCACAATGGTCGGCACCGAGGGCATTGATATGGAGCTGGTCTACACGCAGAACATATCCGCCAGCAGCTACGACGTGGTTTTCACCATGACCCTTACATATGATACCGTTAATTCCGTGGACGGATATTATGCTACGGAATTTGATATATCCCTCACAGAAAAGGCTGTCAAGACCTCAGTTCCCATCACCACCACCGCCAAGTCCAAATCCAAGGACGAACAGACTGAGGACAGCGAGGAAAAGGAAGAAGAGTAAACAGGAAACTCAAAAGGTATCAGAGCTTTTACTCTGATACCTTTTTCAATAAAGGAAAACACAAAAATATATTTTGAAAGGACGTATTAACATGAAAAATATCCCCGAAGTAAAGCTTGGTATCGCCGCCGTCAGCAGAGACTGCTTCCCCATGTCTCTTTCCGCTCAAAGACGCTCGGCTGTGGTAAAGGCGTGCAAAGAAAAGGGCATTGAAATTTACGAATGTCCCATCACGGTGGAAAACGAAAAGGATATGCAGAACGCCGTAGCCGACCTGAAAAATGCGGGAGTGAACGCTCTTGTTGTTTATCTCGGCAACTTTGGTCCCGAGACTGCCGAGACCCTTATGGCGAAGAATTTCGGTCTGCCCGTAATGTTCTGCGCTGCGGCTGAGGAGTTCGGCGACAACCTTATCGACGGCAGAGGAGACGCTTTCTGCGGTATGCTCAACGCAAGCTACAATCTGAGCCTGCGCAAGGTAAAGGCGTATATCCCCGAGTACCCCGTTGGCACTCCCTACGAAAACGCCGACATGATAGCGGACTTTATCCCCGTTGCAAGAGCGATACTCGGTCTTGCCGACCTTAAAGTGATATCCTTCGGTCCCCGCCCGCAGGACTTCCTCGCCTGCAACGCGCCTATCGCAAGACTTTACGACCTTGGCGTTGAGATTGAGGAAAACTCCGAGCTTGACCTGTTCGCCTCATTTAACGAGCATAAGGACGACGCAAGAATACCCGACATAGTCAAGGACATGGAAGCGGAGCTTTCGGACGGCAACAAAATGCCGGGTATACTCCCCCGCCTTGCACAGCTTGAAGTGACCCTCCTTGACTGGGCGGAAGCTCACAAGGGCGCAAAGAAGTATGTGGTATTCGCCAACAAGTGCTGGCCCGCATTCCAGACTCAGTTCGGCTGTGTGCCCTGCTATGTAAACAGCCGCCTTGCCGCAAGAGGTATCCCTGTTGCCTGCGAGGTGGATATATACGGCGCGGTCAGCGAGTACATCGGTCAGTGCGTTTCGGACGACACCGTCACCCTGCTTGATATCAACAACACCGTCCCCGCAGACCTGTATAACAGCGAGATAAAGGGCAAGTTTGAATACTCCCTCACCGATACATTCATGGGCTTCCACTGCGGAAACACAGCCGCCGAGAAGCTGTCATCACGCACGATGAAATACCAGCTTATCATGCACCGCGGACTTGAACCCGACAAGGAGCCCGACATCACACGCGGCACTCTGGAGGGCGACATCGCTCCCTCGGACATCACATTCTTCCGCCTGCAAAGCACAGCCGACGCCAAGCTTGCCGCATACGTTGCCGAGGGCGAGATACTCCCCGTCGCAACACGTTCATTCGGCGGTATAGGCGTATTCGCCATCAAGGAAATGGGCAGATTTTACCGTCACGTCCTCATCGAGGGACACTTCCCCCACCACGGCGCAGTAACCTTTGCACACAACGGCAAGGCGCTGTACAATGTATTCCGCTACCTCGGCGTTGAAAGCATAGGCTTCAACCGACCCAAGGGTATGCTTTATAAAACGGAGAATCCTTTTGCGTAATATATGAGTAATTTTTTCACAGTACAAATAGATACCATAAACCGTGCCGAAGCGCTGAATTTCCTTGCATACAAAGGCGAGCCGGACGAAAATCTGTCCGCTGTAATGGATAAGTGCGAGGAGCGGCTGCTTGCGGCGGTGCGGGGAAAATTTACATTCCGCGTGTTTGATATTTTACCATGCGAGGACGGCATATCGCTCTGCGGCAGTACAATGAAGCTGACTGGGCGCGATATAACCTCACTTTTGGAGGGCTGTACCAAAGCGGCGCTTATATGCGCCACAGCAGGAGCGGACGTGGACAAGCTTATCCGCGCGGCGCAGGTGTCCGACATGACGGAAGCCGTTGTTATCGACGCCATGGCAGGCTGCGCCGTTGAGGCGGTCTGCGACGCGGCGGAGGACAAAATACGGGCGGAATATGCCAATATGTTTATGACATGGCGCTACTCCCCCGGCTACGGCGACCTGCCCATAACCTTACAAAAACAATTTTTAGACGTAACAAACGCTTCGCGGCTTATCGGACTTTGCACCAACGACAGCTTTGTGCTTAATCCGAAAAAATCCGTCACCGCCATAGTGGGTCTGTCGGATAGACCGTTAAACAAGAAAAAACAGGGCTGCACCTCCTGCGCTCTGCGCGAAAGCTGCAATTTCCGAAAAAAGGGGCTTAGATGCTACTATGACTAAAAAAGAACGCTTTTACAAACTTCTGGAAGAAAGGGAGTTTGTGTATCTTGACGGCGCCATGGGTACAATGCTGCAGGCGGCAGGACTTGAAGCAGGCGGCGTACCCGAGCTGCTCAACCTGACCGACCCGCCGCTTATCACGGGCATACACCGCGCATACGCCGAAGCGGGAGCGGATATTTTGTACTCCAATACATTCGGCGCAAACTCATACAAGCTTGCCGAGACAGGCAAAGCTCCTGCGGAGATAATCCCTGCGGCGATAAAAAACGCACGCGCCGCTGCGGACAATGTACTTGTGGCGCTGGATATCGGGCCTATCGGACAGCTTCTTGAGCCCTCGGGCACCCTTAAATTTGAGGAAGCCTACGACTACTTCAAGGAAATGGTCATGGCAGGCGCGGACGCCGACCTTATTGTGTTCGAGACCATGACCGACCTGTACGAGCTGAAAGCCGCTGTGCTGGCGGCAAAGGAAAACTCCGACCTGCCCATAATGTGTACCATGACGTTTGAGGAAAACCGCCGCACATTCACGGGCTGCTCGGTGTCCTCCATGGCGCTTACATTAAGCGGACTTGGCGCGGACGTTATCGGTATAAACTGCTCCCTCGGTCCCCGCGAGCTTGCTCCCGTTGTGGAGGAGCTGTCAAAATGGACTACACTTCCTATTGCGGTAAAACCCAACGCAGGTCTCCCCGACCCCGTTACAAATAAGTATGACGTTACCCCCGAGGAGTTCGCCCAAAGCGCCGCAGAGCTTACAAAGTACGGCGTAAAGCTGGCAGGCGGCTGCTGCGGCACCACTCCCGACTTTATCCGCGCGGTGAAAAATACTCTGTCGGGAATGAAGTATACAAAAAACACCCCCGATATCCCTGCGGCGGTATGCTCCGCCGAAAAGACCGTTGTCATCGACGGTCCCCGCATTATCGGCGAGCGTATCAACCCCACAGGCAAGAAGCTGTTCAAGGAAGCCCTAAAGCGCGGCGATATCGACTACATTCTCGGTCAGGCTATCGAGCAGATACACGCAGGCGCGGAGATACTGGACGTCAACGTTGGTCTCCCCGATATCGACGAGAAAGCCATGATGGTGCGCACCGTAAAGGCGCTCCAAGGCGTTGCCGACCTGCCCTTGCAGCTTGACTCCACCATTACCGAGGTACTTGAAGCGGCGCTGAGAGTATACAACGGCAAGCCCATTGTAAACTCCGTCAACGGCGAGCAAAGTTCAATGGATAAGATACTGCCCCTTGTAAAAAAATACGGCGCGGCGGTGGTCGGTCTTACCCTTGACGAAAACGGCATACCCAAGACCGCCGAGAAGCGCTTCGAGATAGCCAAGCGCATTATGGAGACCGCCATGTCCTACGGCATACCCAAGCAGGATATTTACATCGACTGCCTTACATTGACCGCCTCGGCGGAACAGGCAGGCGTTATGGAGACCGTCAAAGCGCTCCACCGCGTAAAGACCGAGCTGGGACTGAAAACCGTACTGGGCGTGTCAAATATATCTTTCGGTCTGCCAAACCGCGAGCTTATCAACTGCAACTTCCTGCAAATGGCGCTGACAAACGGTCTTGACCTGCCTATCATGAATCCGAATGTGGCTTCAATGACAGGCGCAGTACGCGCGTACCGTCTGCTGACCAATATCGACGAAAACTCCGTGGAGTTTATCGCGGCATACGGCGCGGAAAAGACTGCCGCCCCCGCCGCACCCAAAGCGGACACGGGCGACCACACCTTAATGTACGCCGTAGAAAACGGACTTAAAGCCGAGGGCGCACAAATTACGGAGCGTTTGCTTGAAACCACCGATTCCATGGAAATCGTAAATCAAATGCTTATCCCCGCGCTGGACAAAACAGGCGCGGATTTCGAGAGCGGCAAGATATTCCTGCCGCAGCTGATAATGTCCGCAGGCGTTGCGCAGGCGGCGTTTGAGGTCATTCGCAATCACATGATAAAAAATAACGCCGCACCCGTCTGCAAGGGCGAGGTCGTGCTTGCGACAGTCAAGGGCGATATACACGATATCGGAAAAAATATCGTAAAGGTGCTGCTGGAGAATTACGGATACCATGTTATCGACCTTGGCAGAGACGTGGACTATCAGGCGGTAGTTGACGCCGCCATCGAGCATAAGGTCAAGCTGGTGGGACTCTCCTCCCTTATGACCACCACGTTGGGCGCAATGGAAAAGACCATACAGCTGCTGCGCGAAAACAATGTAGACTGCAAGGTCGTTGTAGGCGGCGCGGTGCTTACGCCCGAATATGCAAAAAAAATCGGCGCCGACTTCTACGCTAAGGACGCCAAGGAAACCGTGGATATTGCAAAGCAGATATACGGATAATACTAAACACCAATAAAAAACGGAAAAAAATCTGCGCCGAAATCCAATAT
>JBJEQM010000250.1:0-1733 GCA_051881755.1 Oscillospiraceae bacterium | reverse complement strand
ATAAAGGACTTCCTTACGGAAGGACAGACCGTACAGGTAAAGGTGCTGTCCGTAGGGGAGGACGGAAAGATCTCGCTTTCTATCAAAAAAGCTGCGGACAACCCTCCGCCCAGAAAGGATAACGTCAGAAAGCCTTATAACAACAATAACGGCGGAAGGCGTTTTGACGGCGGAAACAAGCAGAATGTTCAGGAGAAGGCTCCCCTTACGCCGGAAGCCGCTTTTGAGGATATGCTCAACAAATTCAAGCAGAACTCCGAGGAGCGTATGTGCGACATCAAGAAAAACGTGGACAACAAGCGCAGAAGCCAGTCCAGAAGAAAATAATGTATAATTTTATCCGCCGCAGGTATGTCTTGCGGCGGATTTTTTGTTGCTATGTACTTAATCATCGGAATTAAGATCCTCCATAAGCTCTTCCACCGATGAAAATTCCTTGGACAAATTACGATTATTTTCAATATCTTCCATCACAGCAGCCGTCTCTTCGCTGACATCTTTTTCATCAATATGCTTTTTCAATTCTATTTCAACGTCCTCTCGGGTCAGCCCGCCCTCTTTACATCCCGATTCCTCGCCCTTGGCAAGCTCATCAAATAATTTTGATACAGCCTGCTGCTTTCCATATTCGCGTATATTGGGTATAGGCTTGATATTTGGCATAATACGACCTCCTTTATTTTGGGCTGATATTATTATAATATAAATTTACATAAAATACAATGTAAAAATATATTGATGTATACACAAACGAACATAAATGTAAACGTCCGTTGGTTGAAAAGGGGCAGTATGTATAGTATAATAATATCGAAAAGTATGAAAAACATGATTTTTCGGCAAAGGCACATCTGAATGAAAGGACAATATGATATGATAGGAGAAAACCTTACAAGCCTGCGCAAAGCCGCCAAGCTCACTCAGGAGGAAGCCGCCGAGCAGATAGGCGTGACCAGACAGGCTATTGCAAAATGGGAAAAGGGCGAAAGCGTTCCCGACCTTTACAACTGCACCGCGCTGGCAAAGCTTTACGGCGTTACCTTGGACGACCTTGTGAACTACTCTGAAAAGGAGAACGGCGCGCCTGTTCCGCCAAAAGGGAAGCACTTCTTCGGCGCTGTGACCGTAGGCGACCGCGGACAGATAGTTATTCCCAAAAAGGCGCGTGAGGTCTTTAACATCAAGCCCGGGGACAATCTTATGATACTGGGCGACGAGGAGCGGGGCATCGCCATTGTGCCTCAGAAAGCCATAATGGACTTGGTAAACCTCATGGGCGTTTTCTCGGGCAGAAAATCCAAGGAGGGCAAGTAAATGAACGAGCGTAAGCATTATATCGACAATATCCGCTGGGTGACGGTAGTGCTGGTAATAATTTACCATGCGGTCTATATGTACAACAGCGTGGGCGTTATAACAAACATATCGGTCAAGGGCATACCTCAGCTTGACGCGCTGTTATATTTCCTTTATCCTTGGTTTATGATACTGCTTTTCGTGGTGGCGGGCATGAGCGCAAGATACTCCCTTGAAAAGAGAAGCGGCAAGGAGTTTATGTCCCAACGCGCCAAGACTATTCTGGTGCCGTCTGTTGTGGGAATTTTTGCATACGGCTGGATAAACGGCTTTATCACAAATCAATATGTCGATATGTTCGGCGGTCAGGGCGACCTTATCCCCGGCTTTATAAAGGGTATGATATACTGTATATCGGGCATTGGTCCGCTGTGGTT
>JBJEQM010000249.1:0-6488 GCA_051881755.1 Oscillospiraceae bacterium | reverse complement strand
GTGGGCGGCTTCGTGGACGGCTGAGTCATGTAGTATATTTTCAGACGTCTGCCCTTGTCCGAGGGGGGCTGAACGCGCGTTGTGGCGTAGGAAAGCACGTCGTTGAGCATACCCGTGGTTATCCTCATGCTATTCTGTGCGTGAACCTTGTTTATCATGTCGAACAGCTTGTCCACGCGGAGACCCGTTTTGGCGGAGATAAACACAAACGGCACATAGGACATAAAGCTGAAGTCCTTTTCCAGCTGTGTGCGAAATTCCTCCATGGTATTGCCGTCCTTTTCAACGGCGTCCCACTTGTTCACCGCCACGATGCACGCCTTGCCCTGCTCGTGAGCATAGCCAGCTACCTTGGAGTCCTGCTCGGTGAAGCCCACAAGCGCGTCTATAACGATAACGCACACGTCGGAGCGATCAACCGCCATAAATGCGCGGAGCACGCTGTAATGCTCTATTTTTTCCTGTATCTTGGACTTTTTGCGTATGCCTGCCGTATCGATAAAAACGTACTTGCCGCACTCGTTTTCCACGACTGTATCGGTAGCGTCGCGCGTTGTACCTGCAATGTTGGACACGATAACGCGCTCCTCACCTGCAATACGGTTTATAAGGGAGGATTTGCCAACATTTGGCTTGCCGATAACAGCTACCTTGATATACTCCTCGTCGTAGTCCTCCTCGACTTCCTCGGGGAAATGCTCGAAAACCCTGTCAAGCATATCGCCCGTGCCGTGACCGTGCACTGCGGAAATTGCCACGGGGTCGCCCAGACCGAGGTTGTAAAACTCGTAAAATTCGGGCGGAGGGTCGCCGATATTGTCAACCTTGTTTACGCAAAGCACAACAGGCTTGCCGCTCTTCTGTAACATTCTCGCAACGTCGTAATCGTTGGCGGTAACTCCCGTCCTTATGTCCGTAAGGAACAGGATAACGTCCGCCTTTTCAATGGCAAGCTCCGCCTGACGGCGCATCTGGGACAGTATAACGTCGTCGCTGTCGGGCTCGATACCGCCCGTGTCGACAACCATAAATTCGCGGCTGCGCCACTCGCACTTGGAATAAATGCGGTCGCGCGTTACACCCGGCGTGTCCTCAACGATAGACAAACGCTGTCCCACCAGCTTGTTGAAAAGGGTGGATTTGCCCACGTTAGGTCTGCCCACCACCGCAACTATCGGTAATGCCATATTTATCATCTCCATTCTGTTCATACAGTATCTTATCCAGCAAGTCAAATCCGTCGTTATCCGCAACAACGATCTTGATATTCAGCTCACGCTCAATATCCTTCACGGTAAGGTCGTCCAGTAAAATATCCGTATCGCGCTTGAGCATATTGGTCGATATGATGAGCGCGTCGCCGAGAGGCTTGCCTTTCAGCTGGGATATAACGTCCCGAGCCGTCAGCAGACCCGTTACCGTGATAGTCTCGCCGAAAAAGTAGTTTATTATCTTATATACCCTTATATTTATATTATGCCACTTCTGCGCGGCTTTTTCAACCATTTTGCAAATAAAATCATACGCCGCCGCGCCCGTTACCATGGACACGCTTCGCGGCTCAACGGGGTCGTCCGCCAGCTTCAGCGCCGACTCAAACTCGTCCGACAGCGACCGCAGCATACCTACGCCGTTTTCATACTGGCAATATTCCTCATACGCTTCGCCCTCGGGCAGCTGACGCTCCGCCGTGATATAGAACTCGTCCGCGGCAAACACAAGGCGCGTATCGTACTTTTCAAGGAACATCTTCTGGAAGCGCTCGATAAGGTCGATAGCCTCGCCTGCGGTCTGCTTGTTGAACAGGGTCAGCGGATAGAGACCCTCACGGAATTTGGTAAGTCCCACGGGCACCACCGCGATACTGCTTATATTTGGCATAAGCGCGCCCAAGTCCGTAAGAGTACGCTCCAGCTCCGCCCCGTCGTTGATACCGGGGCAAAGCACTATCTGACAGTTCATGGAAATGCCCGCCGCCGCAAACTGCCGCAGGTAGTCCAGCTTCTCCCCCGCAAAGCGGTTGTTCATCATCATACAGCGCAGCTCGGGGTTTGTCGTGTGTACGGAAATATTTATGTTAAGCCGCATTTGTATTATGCGGTCAATATCATTCCGGTCAAGATTTGTCAGCGTGACATAGTTGCCCTGCAAAAAGGAAAGCCTTGCGTCGTCGTCCTTGAAATAAAGGGTCTCGCGCATACCGGGGGGCATCTGGTCGATAAAGCAGAAAATGCACTTGTTGGTGCAGCTTTGCTTTTTGTCCATAAGGAACGACTCAAACTCCATGCCCAGATCGTCATATTCGCTTTTCTCAATGTCCGCCGACATAGCCTCGCCGCCGCGCTCAAAGCGCACGGACACGTTTATCTCAGCGGCATAATACATATAGTCCAGTACATCGTGTATCATATGCCCGTTCAGCGAAACAAGCATATCTCCGCCCTTTATCCCCGCCTTGTCGGCATAGGAATTTTTTACGACCGATGTGATCAGTATACTCATAGGGTTCCTTTCGTATAAAAAACCGGGGAAGGAAGAGTCCCTCTCCGGTTTTTCATCATACTAAAATTACGCTTCCTTGGAAATTACTTCTCTGCCCTTGTAGTAGCCGCAATTCTTGCAAACCTTGTGAGGGGAAGTAAGCTCGCCGCAGTTAGTACATCTGGAAAGAGCGGGAGCGTCCAGTTTCCAAACAGCAGAACGTCTCTTGTCACGTCTTGCCTTGGATACCTTTCTCTTTGGTACTGCCATTATTCAGCACCTCCTTATCCTTTAACCTTTACAGTTACATTCATTATAATTCAAATCTGTTCCGCAATGAGGACACAAACCCTTGCAGTCCTCCCTGCAAAGCATTTTTGACGGGATCTGCAGCAGCATATCCATGATAACAAGCTCGTCCATATCAAGCTGATCCGACTCCGTAACGATGTACTCGTCGTTATCCGTATTGACGGAACGCACAAGTATATGCTCGAAATCGCAGCTGAATTCACGCTCGAACTCCGCAAGACATCTGTCGCAGACGGCATTCAAAGTAAACATGACCGTATAATCAAGGATAACGATACCGGCTCTGTTGATTATCTTACCTTTAACGGTCACAGGTCCGGCAAAGCTGTATCCCTTTACCTCGTCCAGCCTTTCCGACGGCACGGCATAATCCACAATCTGCTTTTCGCCGACGATCTCATAAAGCTGCTTTAAGTTAATGATCATAGTATACTCCAAACATAACAAAGAAAATTATAACACATTGAATATAATATGTCAATAGTTTTCCGAAAAATTATTTTACAGCGTACTTTGCAACAGACTCGGGCAGGTCAGCCTTATCTGCGGAAACTGTAAATACTACCTCTGTTTCGTCGCCTGTGAACTTGTCGATCTTGGCGAGCATAGCGCCGAGAGCCTCGAAATCGGCTCCGCCCACTTTAAGGATAGAGTCAACGAAAACCTGCTTGATATCGTAGTTGCCCTCCAGCATACCGGCAACAAGACCGTAGAAAGCTTCAAAGGAATATACATTGCAGTGCTCCGTGTCGATGATCCTTACTGTGGGAGCAATATCGTATCTGAGCTTTGTACCCTTGTCGATGCAAACAACATAGCCGTCGGTATTTTTAGAGGCTTCGTTAATCATATCAATTAAGATCTTAGTCTTACCTGTACCCTTTTTACCTGTGATGATTTTTACCATAATAAAAACACTCCGTTCCGCCGTATTCGGCATATTATAATAACACCATGCGGTGAAATTAGACGTGATTTAGCTGAGCTTTGCCTCCAGAGCAGCCTTCTGATCTTCGTAGCCGGGCTTGCCGAGGAGAGCGAACATATTCTTCTTGTAGCTCTCAACGCCGGGCTGGTTGAAAGGATTTACGCCCAGCATATAGCCGCTTACTGCGCAAGCCTTTTCAAAGAAGTAGATCATATAGCCGAGGCTCTTTTCGGAGCAGTCCTCAAGCTCAAGAACGATGTTGGGAACGCCGCCCTCTGTGTGAGCAAGTACCGTGCCCTGGAAAGCTCTGCGGTTTACAACAGACATATTCTGATTTGTCAGGAAGTTGAGTCCGTCAAGGTTTTCGGCGTCAGCTTCAAGGAAGAAGTCCTGCTTGGGCTTCTTGATGTCCACAACGGTCTCAAACATAACTCTGGAGCCGTCCTGAATGAACTGACCCATGGAGTGCAGATCTGTGGAGAAGATAGCGGACGCGGGGAAAATACCCTTGTTGTCCTTGCCCTCGCTCTCGCCGTAGAGCTGCTTCCACCACTCTGCCATCATCGTGAATGCAGGGTCGTAGCAGACAAGCATTTCCACGGACTTGTTCTTGGAATAAAGTATATTTCTGATAGCTGCATACTTGTAGCAGTCGTTATTGTCAAAATCTGCACAAAGCTCGTCCTGAGCCTGCTTTGCGCCCGCCATGAGAGCGTCGATATCACAGCCTGCAACAGCAATGGGCAGCAGACCTACTGCTGTGAGCACGGAGAATCTTCCTCCGACATCATCAGCAATAACGAATGTTTCATAGCCCTCCGTATCGGCAAGCTGCTTCAAAGTACCTCTTGCCTTGTCCGTGGTGCAGAAAATTCTCTCCTTGGCACCGTCCTTGCCGTACTTCTTCTCAACCAGCTCGCGGAATACTCTGAAAGCAAGCGCAGGCTCTGTTGTCGTGCCGGACTTGGATATAACGTTTACGGAAAAATCTCTGCCCTCGCAGAGCGCGATAACTTCGTTAAGGTATGTGGGGTTGATGTTGTTGCCCACATAATAGATATCGGGAGTATCCTTCTTCATGTTGTTGTAGAAAGGAGACTTCAGAAATTCGATAGCCGCTCTTGCGCCGAGGTACGAGCCGCCGATACCGATAACGATAAGCACGTCGGAATTGCTCTGTATCTTCTTTGCGGCAGCCTTGATGCGCGCAAATTCTTCCTTATCGTAATTTGTGGGAAGCTCCACCCAGCCGAGGAAGTCGCTGCCTGCGCCTGACTTTTCCGCAAGGGTCTTTGCGGCAAGCTCAGCCTGAGCCTTGGCAGACTCCATTTCGTGAGGTGCAATGAAATTCTTTAAATAATTAGTGTTCAATGAGATAGACATTACCTATTCCTCCAATTAATTTCCTAAGATTATTTTACTATAAAACCTTTCGTTTTGCAATATTTTTTGGTAACAATAAATCATTTTACACAAGTTTTATTGATTTTTCACTAAAATGATATTAATTTTTTAAACAAAATAACGAGCATTTTTGCAGTCGTCAGCTTCTCGGCGTCTGCCGCCGCGGAGATATCGGATGAAAATATGAACCTGTCGTCCATATAAAAATGCACCTCCCCCAGCTTGTCGCCTTTTTTGACGGGCGCGAACACATGGTCGGGCACGATAGCTTTTGATGTGATACTTTTTGCTCCGCCGTTGGACACCACTACGCTGCGCACATAGCCGTAATCCAGCGGCACTGTCTCGCCGATACCGCCCTTGACGGGCAGCTCCGACGGTATATCCTCGGGCAGCTGCGGTTGGAACACACAGTAGCTTTCAAAGCCCGTATTAAGCAGCTGCTTTGCCAGCGAGAACATCTCGTCCTCGTCGTCATGACCCAGCAGCACCGCCGCATACGCCTCTCCGTCACGCTCCGCCGCCACCGCCGCGCACCGTCCCGATACCTCTCCGAAGCCCGCCTTGAAGCCGCACAGTCCGCTGTATTTTTCCGTCAGCTTGTTGGTGCTCACCAGCTGCGCCGCGCCGCCTCGGACATAGTCCATTCGCGTGGTAAAATACTCGCGCAGAAAATCATACTTATATAGTTCACAGCAAAGTGCACCCATATCGCGTGCG
Organism: Oscillospiraceae bacterium; assembly: GCA_051881755.1. GTDB lineage: Bacteria > Bacillota > Clostridia > Oscillospirales > Ruminococcaceae > UMGS363. Next base: position 643 of record JBJEQM010000249.1, on the reverse strand, counting down.
GAGGAGACCTGCTTTTCCTCGTCGTAATAGCCGCAGCAGTTGGTATACTCTGTATTATCCATACCGAGTTCGTCGGCGCGGCTGTTCATGCGGGCGACGAATTTCTCTTCGGTGCCGCAGACGGTCTCCGCCAGCGCCACGGAAGCGTCGTTGGCGTTGCCGATGATAACGCCCTTGAGCAGCTCCTCCACGGATATCTCCTCCCCCGGCATGAGCCATATCTGCGCCCCCTGCATGGAATTTGCCCTTGCCGATACCTTGACCGTGTCGTCAAGGCTTATCCTGCCCGAATCTATTTCCTCCGCCGTCAGCAGTACGGTCATCAGCTTGCACATTGTACCAACCGGCACAGGCTCGTCGGCGGCGCTTTCCGATATGACTGTTCCCGTGGTCATCTCCATAAGCACATAGGAGGTCGTTCTTTCCTCCTCCGCCGAGACCCTTACGGGCAGTATTGCAAGAGCCGCCGCAAAAGCTGCAAGCTTCATTATACGCATAAAATCACCTCAGTAATATTATGCGTAAAAAATTCAATATATTGATGTGCCACATAAAAGAAAAAGGCGCCGAACTTTATCGGTGCCTTTTTCGTGATACACTCAAATCTGTAAGGTCAGCCAACGATATACTGCTTGATATCAGC
>JBJEQM010000248.1:0-6488 GCA_051881755.1 Oscillospiraceae bacterium | reverse complement strand
GTATCGACGGCGACGTTGATATGAACATCTGCTTCGAGGACTACCGCCGTCAATATGATATATTACATCCGGAAGAATAGAAAGGACTGACTTTTTATGCAAATCAACATCACATCGGATATCCTTAAAGTAAAGATCGGCTCCTTCGGCGCGGAGCTTCATTCCGTTATGGATCACAACGACACGGAGTATCTGTGGCAGGCGGACGAGCGCGTATGGAAGCGTCATGCGCCCGTGCTGTTTCCCTTTGTGTGCAATACCGCGTCCAAAAAGTATACCGTAAACGGCGCGGAGTATGCCATGTCCAACCATGGATTTGCCCGCGACAGCGAGTTTGAGCTGCTGTTTGCCAAGGAAAATTCCGCGGAGTTTTATCTTGGCAGCTCGGAGGAGACATTGAAGCAGTACCCTTATAAATTCGGTCTGTATGTAAACTATACCTTGGACGGCAGCAGGCTTAAAGTGACCTATACCGTTGAAAACAAGGACGACAAGCAGATGTACTTTTTTGTCGGCGGACACCCTGCGTTCCGCTGCCCCATCGGCGAAAAGGAGAGCTACGGTGATTACACCGTGGTTTACGAGAAAAACGAGACTATCGTGCAGGAGCGTCCCGACGGCACAAGCGCGGTCATACTGGACAACGGAAGCAAGGTGCCCGTCAGCCATGAGCTGTTCGCTCACGATGTTTTCATGAAGGATAAGCCACGGTCCTCGTGGGTGGCGCTGGTAAGCAAGGCGCACGATTACAAGGTCAAGCTGCATTACGATAACGGCGGCTGTATCGCGGTATGGTCGTCATGGTTCGAGGACAAGGACAAGACGGACATGGCACAGTTTGTATGTCTGGAGCCGTGGAGCAGCGAGCCCGTATATTGCAGCAGGGAAGAGGAGATTACAAAAATGTCCGGGGCAAAGAGCCTTGCTCCCGGAGAGAAGTATGTGTTTACATATACCATTGAAATCGGCGGATAAAAAAACGGCACCGTACAAATCGGTGCCGTTTATGCGTTAGATACGCGCTTATTCCTCTTCAAACATCTCGTCAATACGCTTCAGGAACATATTGCCGATCCTCTCGTATTCCTCGTCGTTATCAATGGAAGCGAGAATTTCCTCGTCGTTTTCATCGTATTCAGCCTTGAGGATAACAAGCTCTGTATCGGCTTCAAGCTCCTTTGTGGGATCGTCGTAGTAAGGAACGAGAGCATAGTAGCGTTCGTCGTCAACTTCCATTACATCAATCATTTCAAAGGTCTGCTCAACGCCTTCCTCGTCAACGAGAGTGTAAAGATCGGGTTGATTTTCAAAATTATCAGCCATTTCAATACCTCCTGTAAAAAAATTCGGTTCATATTTAGGGCGCTGAAACGCCTCAACATTTTTATTGTACTACTATTTGTGCAGATTGTCAAGATGTAAAATAAATAAAAATCATGCACAAAATATATGTATTATTTATTTTAAAAACTATTGACTTTGTATAAAAGATGTGGTATATTATAAACAAGGAAAAGATAAGAACAGAAAAATACAGAGCCTTAACGGGAAGATGTTCCTTAAAGGCGGACAAGCTGTAAAGTAAGTCTTACTTCTCCCCAGAGATTTAAACCCGCGGAATTGATCCGAAGCTCATACATAGCTTCAGCTTTTGCAGGGGCAGGGTCAGGCGGGAATTTAAAAAATTACTCAGAAAGGTTGGCGAGTCCGATGGAAATTACAGAGCAGCAGTTTTCAAAGAATATCCTTTGTGGCTCGTTGTCAGCCGTGCTTTAAGCATATAAGAGGGAGTCTAAATGCAGCGGGTATTACCCCCACTCCGAGTTAAAGCAATTCGCTGGATAAAAACTTAATGTGCAGCAGACGAGCCGCATGATCGGAATCTTCCAATTCCCGATTATACGGATTTTTTATACCTTCCCGTGGGAAAGCACAGGGGACGAAGTCTTGTGCAGAGGGTCTCATTCGGGAACATCTAAGCTTATCGCCGGGTATTCTTTGAACCAATCAGAAAGCTTACGCCTTAAGGCTTTACATAAAAGGCAATCTGAATCGAAAGGTGAGTCCGATGGAGTAATATTTTCCATCACAACTGAATATATCTTTAACTGAAATATATGAAAGCGAGTGATGTGTATGAAACGCATCTACCACATTCTGAATATCCGATAAATTTTCAAAGGGGTGAGTCCGACATACTAAGGTGAGCGGCTAAGCCGATTTTCAGTTAAAATTTGACCTTGAAAAGGTGATATATATGGTAAGAAAGTTCTTATACATGATCTTCTGATGAAAGGGAGCGAGTCCGACAGGTTAGGTAAGACGGTTTCGACCGGTTTTAGGATAAATACCTTGTAAGGGTGAGATTTATATGGTAAGAAAATTCTTTTACATTATCTTCTGATGAAAGGGAGCGAGTCCAACAGGTTAGGTTAGACGGTGGTTGTACCGGTTAATTAACAAAGTCAGAATTTATCCGTCAAGGTGATATATATGATTTTTTCGACTTATTCTATAAAAATTTAGATGATTAGGAGTGGATCCCATGCACTGATCGGTTTTTCCGAAACATAATAATTCCAAGGAGTGAGTTCATATGTGGCGCATGGCTGCAATGAAGTTTTGTAAGGAATTTTAGTTTACAGGAGTGAGTCCGATGAGATAACGCCGATTTTCGTTAGCGTTAAAAATCTGAATTTCAGGAGTGAGTCCGATGGCATAAGCCATAAACCATTACTTTTACTTTACATAAAGAAGTGGTGCATATGTTGAATGTTTTCAAGTTCTATAAACTCTTTTAAAAGATTGGAGTGAGACCACCTAAGCATTCAGCGTGACTTACGTCACATTTAATATGATAATACGGGAGCTGTCAGGTCGGCAGCTCCTTTTATACTAATTCCTAATCAACCTATAGACAAAGTCTATAAGGAGATTAGGAATTAGTATTATTTTTGTCTTGACAATGTAAAATTGTTGTGATATACTGTATCTGTACAATAATGTACATACACCGATACGGGTGCGGACTTCGGTCCGATAATAGGGAAGCTTTAGCACGGTCCTGCCGCCGTAATGACTGCATTTTATGCGGCTGCGCTATATGTCACTGGGAAACCGGGAAGGCTGCGCGGTTATAGTCAAAGTCGGAATACCTGCCCGTAATTTTTGTATTCATAAAGATACATTGTATCTCAAAGATACAAATGAGTTTAACGCCGCAGTGAACGGTTGATTATTCTTGTGTATGTGAATTTTGCTGCGGAAATGCCGTTCCGCGGCTTGTTTGCGTTGCATAAAAATAATACTTCACTGCGGATAAATTCTCTGTATCATGGAAATTTTCACGCGGTGTTTTTATTTTGAAAGGAAGTATATGTATGAAGAAAATCAAATCACTCTCTGTTTTGCTGGCACTTTGCCTTGCGTCAGCCGTTTTTGCAGGCTGCGATAATGCGGACAAGACCGCTCAGGGCGGCGAGATAACCACCTCCATTATCGAGGAGACCGAAGCTACCGTGGTGGAGACCTCCGAAGTTGCGATCGAACCCGAGACGGAGACCGAAGCTGTAGTTACCGAAGCGGCTAACACAATGATAGACCGCGAGGGCAACACCATCACCGTACCCTCTGAGATAAACACAGTAATTTCCGCCGCTCCGTCCATTACGGAGATACTTACGGGTCTTGGTCTGGGCGGCAAGATAATCGCTGCGGATATGTACTCAGCAGACGTTGTCGGCATGGCTCCCGAAAAATGCACTCTTGATTTTTATAATCTCAATGTTGAGCAGCTTATGGCTATGAATCCCGACGTTATCATTATAAACGGCATTTCCGATACAGGCGCGGGCGACCCTTATGCCGAGCTTAAAGCGGCAGGCGTAAATGTGATATACATTCCCTCCGCGGCTTCTATTGCGGATATCAAGGCGGATATACAGTTCCTTGCGGACTATATGGGCGTTTCCGAAAACGGCAGCGCTCTCACGGACAGCATTGACGCGGCTGTAAGCGACGTTTCCGCCAAGGTTTCGGGCGTTGCCGAGAAGAAAAAGGTATACATGGAAATAAGCGCGGCGCCTTACCTCTATACCTGCGGCAGCGGCACATATCTTAACGAGATAATCTCCCTTTGCGGCGGTGAAAATATTTATGCAGGCGAAAGCGGCTGGATATCCAACTCCGACGAGACAGTTATCGCAGGCAATCCCGACGTTATCATCACAAATGTAAATTACGACGGCTATGACTTCAACGAGATAAAGTCACGCGCAGGCTGGAATACTATCAAGGCTGTTGCTGACGGCGCTGTATATCAGGTAGGCGCAAATGAGACAAGCCGCGCTTCTCAGAACGTTGTGGACGGTATCTATCAGATAGCAAAGGCGATCTATCCCGACCTGTTTACCGAATGAAACGGATAAAAACGCCGCTGATGTTCGTGATCGCGGCATTGGCGGCGGTGATGACCATAATAATCTGCGTGGGGGCAGGCAGCGTTTTTATTCCGCCTGACCATGTGGCGGCTATATTTGCCAACGCGCTGTTTGGCAGTCCGCTGCCCTCCGATATACAGCAGGGCAGCGCGGAGATAATACTTTCCGTGCGCACTCCGCGCGTACTGCTGGCGTTTATCACGGGAGCGGCGCTGTCCGTCAGCGGCGCGGCGGTGCAGTCGGTGCTGCGCAATCCGCTGGCTTCTCCCTTTACGCTGGGTACCTCCGCGGGAGCAAGCTTGGGCGCAAGCCTTGTTTTCGCTGCGGGCATAACGATATTCGGCGGATTTACAACGGCGGTGTTCGGTCTGACGGGTGCGATAATCACCATGTTCGCCATGGTGGGTTTGGCAAAAGCCCTTGACGGCAGTCTGCAAAGCAGCACCGTTGTACTTACGGGTATGGTGCTGTCGCTTTTTATCAGCGCCATCGTAACGCTTATTGCCAATATTGCCGATGAAAAATACAAGCAGATAATGAAATGGCAGTCCGGCAGCTTTTCGGGCAGAGGCTGGGAGCCGACGATTTATCTCGGCATAGTGCTGCTCGTATGCACGGCTTTGTTTATGCTGTTTTCGCGGCAGCTTGACCTGCTTACTTTCGGTGACGAGCAGGCGCAGTCGGCAGGTCTTGATACAAGAAAATACAAGGCGGTGCTGCTTATATTGGCGTCCGTGCTTTCGGGTACGGCGGTGGCGTTCGCGGGAGTTATCGGCTTTGTTGACCTTATTGCGCCCCATATCGCACGCAAGCTTTTCGGCGTAAGGCACAAAATACTTATCCCCATGTCGGCAATTTTAGGCGGCACTTTTATGGCGCTGTGCGACCTTGCGGCGCGTGTTGCGGTCATACCCAACGAGCTGCCCGTGGGCGTGGTAACGTCTCTTTTGGGCGCTCCGTTTTTTGCGTATATATATTTCAGGCGGCGCAGGAGGACGGTGTAAAATGCTTGATGTACGGAATTTATCCTGCGGCTACGGCGGTGAAGATATTGTAAAGGACATGACATTTTCGCTGGAAAAGGGCGGCATATTGTCCGTGACGGGACCCAACGGCTGCGGCAAGACCACGCTTCTTCGCGCTCTCTGCGGCATAATACCGCATAAAGGCGAGGTAAGGATCGGCGGCGAGGAGATAGGCGGCATGAAGCGCCGTTATCTTTCGCAGAAGGTCGCGCTGCTTTCCCAGACAGGGGCAGGCGGCGAATACTCCGCGTTTACCGTGTACGATACGGTAATGCTGGGCAGATACGCCTACGGCGGCGCGGACAAGCGCGGCAGGGAAGTTGCGGAGGAGTGCCTTGAACGTACAGGCACGGCAGAGCTTCGCGACAAATGCATCACTGAGCTTTCGGGCGGACAGCTGCAGAGGGTATTTCTTGCGGCGGCATTTGCGCAGGAGCCCGACATTATCCTGCTGGACGAGCCTGCCAATCATCTTGATATAAAGCACCGGCTGCGGCTCATTGAATTATTGCAGGACTACGCCTCGGGCGGTCACGCCGTTATCGGCATTTTCCACGACCTTAATCTTGCGGCGTCGCTGTCCGACAAGATAATGCTTATGGACGGCGGACGGCAGGTCTACAGCGGCTCGGCGGCGGAAGTATGCAGGTCGGATATGCTGGAAAATATATATGGCTTCAATGTGAGGGAGTATATGCTGAACTCACTTAGGAATTGGGAATAATACTATCTTTGACCAACCTATAGCTGCCGTTTTTGTCTACAGAACGGTCAAAGATTAGCATAAGGAACCGCGAAGCGGTATAGCTTGGTTCAGCGTCGTCATTCGCAGGACGACGCCGACAAGACTATGCCGCTTCGCGGTTTTTATCAAATATTATTCATCATCGCGATGAGTCATGTGTATGCGGAAATTGCGGCGCGTTTTGCCGTATTTGAACTTGTCCCTTATTTTGCCGAAGAAATCGCCGCCAAAGAAAAGTATTATATTGGCAAAGGCTATTATAATGGATATTTTATACGG
>JBJEQM010000247.1:0-1737 GCA_051881755.1 Oscillospiraceae bacterium | reverse complement strand
GCACGTTCCCATTATAAAGGAGATAATTGAGAAAGAGCCGTATGACGCTCCCACGTTCCACATTGACGAGAGTATCAAGGATTTCTACGATTTTACCCCCGACAGCGTATGGCTGGAAAATTATAAATATCACGACGGCGACTACAAAATACCCGTTGCGATCTAATGGAGAGTATATAATGAAAGCAATTGCGGCAGTAAACAACAATTGGGGTATCGGCAGCGGCGGGCAGCTGCTTTACCATATCCCCGAGGATATGAAATTTTTCCGCAGAATGACCGAGGGCAAGGTGGTCATACTCGGCAGAAAGACCTTGCAGACATTCCCGGGCGGCAGACCGCTGAAAAACAGGGTAAACCTTATAATGACACGCGACCCCGATTTTACCGCGGAGGGCGCTGTAATATGCAGCGGCGTGGAGGATATGCTCAGCAAAGCGGCGCAATATCCGACGGACGATCTTATGGTCATAGGCGGCGCGGAGATATATGAGCTGCTGCTGCCCATGTGTGATACCGTTTACATCACCAAAATTGACGACGGCATGGCGGCAGACAAATTTTTCCCCGACCTTGACAAGGCTGACGACTGGACATTGACCGAGACCTCGGAGGAATACGAGCACGAGGGCATAAAATACAAGTTCTGTACCTATGTAAAAGCGTAAAACATAAAGAAAGAGGCGCGTTATGGACGAAAAGCTTGAACAATTGAAACAGTGGATAACGGAGTCGGAGCGGATAGTATTTTTCGGCGGCGCAGGAGTGTCCACCGAGAGCGGTATCCCCGATTTCCGCAGCGTGGACGGACTTTACAACCAAAAGTATAAATATCCCCCCGAGACCATTCTCAGCAGGACTTTTTACTGCAACCATCTCTCCGACTTTTACGAATTTTACCGCGACAAGCTGCTTTGTCTGGACGCAAAGCCCAACGCCGCGCATTACGCTCTGGCAAAGCTGGAGGAAAAGGGAAAGCTGACGGCTGTTGTAACGCAGAATATCGACGGTCTGCACTACGCAGCAGGCAGCAAGACGGTCTATGAGCTTCACGGCTCTATTCACCGCAATTACTGTTTACGCTGCGGCGCGGAGTATGACGCTGCCTATATAAAGGGTATCACCGACGGACCTCCCCCCTGCGCAAAGTGCGGCGGACTTGTGAAGCCCGACGTTGTACTTTATGAGGAGGGTCTTAATCAGAACATTGTAAACGGCGCCATAAGGGCGATATCCGAGGCGGATATGCTTATAATCGGCGGCACGTCCCTGTCCGTTTATCCTGCAAGCGGTCTTATCGACTATTTCAAGGGCGACAAGCTTGTGCTCATCAACAAGACCCCCACTCCCAAGGACGAGCTTGCGGGTCTGCTTATACAGGACAGCATAGGCAAGGCGCTGAGCGTTGTAAATGAAATATACCCCGATTGAAAGGACCATATAAAATGAATTTACCCAATTTTTATGTTGACGACATTATAAAGCGCGCGCTTGAGGAAGATATTAATTATATCGACCTTGCGACGGATTATCTTCTTGACGACGACGATATCTCCACGGCGAATTTTGTAGCCAAGGCAGAGGGCGTACTCTGCGGTATCGACATTGCCGTAAGGACATTCACCTTTATCGACCCCGACATCAAGGCGGAGATAAAGATAAGGGACGGCGGCAGAGTAAACCAGGGCGACATCATCGCCACCGTCACGGGAAGAACAAAGTCCATCTTAAAGGGCG
>JBJEQM010000246.1:0-1740 GCA_051881755.1 Oscillospiraceae bacterium | reverse complement strand
CGGTTAAATGGCGGAGCAATATTAATACTAAACATCAATAAAAAACGAAAAAAAACGGAAAAAAATCTGCGCCGAAATCCAATATATGCAAGATTATCGGCTTGATTTTTTTCATATTTTAAATGGTGTTTAGTATAAACCGCTTTCGGTTGAGAGCGGCTTTTGTTTAGCGGAGGTCTTATGTTGAGAGGTTTATATATACACGTCCCGTTCTGCGTGAGAAAATGTCCTTACTGCGACTTTTATTCCGTGACGGATATATCCCTTGCAGAAGAATACACCGCCGCCGCGGTGAGGAACATCAATGCGCGGGACGTTCATGCAGATACGGTATATTTCGGCGGAGGTACGCCGTCGCTGCTGACGGCGGAGCAGCTGTATACCATTCTTTCGGCGGCGGATATTTCCGATGGCGCGGAGATAACCATGGAGTGCAATCCAAACTCCGTAACGCCGAAGTATCTTGCGGAGATAAAAAGCGCGGGTATTGACCGCGTATCATTTGGGGTACAGTCCCTTGACGACGGAGAGCTGAAAGCGCTGGGACGTCTGCACAGCGCCGATGAAGCGGAAAGCGCCGTACTTGCCGCATATAATGCAGGAATAGAGAACATCTCGGCGGATATAATGCTTGGAACGGCTTTTCAGACACCCGTTTCGCTGCATAATACTATCGAGCGGCTAAAAGCTCTGCCGCTGAAGCATATTTCGGCTTATATGCTGAAAATCGAAGCGGAGACACCATTTGGCAGGAACTCGGCGCTTACCGCGCTTCTGCCCGATGAGGACGAGACAGCCGATCTTTACCTGCAGACGGTACATGAGCTTGAAGAAGCAGGCTTTTTGCAGTATGAAATATCAAATTTTGCGCGGCGCGGGTATGAATCAAAGCACAATCTGAAATACTGGCGGTGCGAGGAATATTACGGCATAGGTCCCTCGGCACATTCATATGTGGACGGAGTGCGGAAAGCGTGTCCGCGGGATATTGCCGCGTTCATACGCAGTGATGTACAGCAGGAGGAAGTAACTGGCACGGGCGGCGACAGGGAAGAGCGCATTATGCTTGCTCTGCGGCTTACACGGGAGGGAATCGACCTTAACGATTTACCGCATGAGTCGGCGGACAATATAAAAAAATGCATAAAGCCGCTTTTATCGGCAGGTCTTATGAAACAGGAGGGCAGCCGCGTTATGCTTACTGCGCAGGGGTGTCTTGTTTCAAATGAGATAATTTATCGGGTCATTGAGGCAATGTAGCAGGAGATAAAAATGAAGATCGTTATTATAAATGGAAGTCCGCGAAAAAATGGTTCAACAGCTTATATATTACATAAGTTTGAAGAAATATTATTGCAGCGGGGCGCAGAGGTTTTATTTTTTGATTTGTCAGAGCAGGATATCGCTTTTTGCAAAGGCTGCTGTGCCTGTTATAAGTTGGGTAAATGTGTGATCAACGATGATGCGGATATGATTTCTGCAAAGCTCCGTGAAGCTGACGGTGTTATTATCGGAACATCAACTATTGCAAGCAATGTATCGGGAGTATTAAAATCATTTATTGACAGAGGGCATTTTGTTATTGAACAGCTGCTTCATAAAAAATATGCAGTATGTGTTTCAACCTATGGAAATTATGGCGGTAATGACGCATTAAAGGTACTGAAAAGTCTTGTAACATTATCGGGAGCATATTTGTGCGGTGCGTTTGCGGTAAAATTGCCATTTAACAGCGATTGT
>JBJEQM010000245.1:0-6540 GCA_051881755.1 Oscillospiraceae bacterium | reverse complement strand
AGAAGCAGGGTCACAGACAGCCCTACACTAAGGTAAGAATCGACGCTATCAAGGCGTAAGCTTATCGTATCAACCGATTTTTTGATCATTACATTTAACGGAGGTGTAATATAGTATGGCACATAAAAAGGGTATGGGCTCCACCAAGAACGGTCGTGATTCAGAATCCAAGCGTCTTGGTGTTAAGAGAGCAGACGGTCAGGCAGTTCTTGCCGGCAACATTCTCGTTCGTCAGAGAGGCACTCACATTCACCCCGGTGAAGGCGTAGGCAAGGGTTCCGACGATACATTATTTGCTATGATCGACGGTACAGTAAAGTTTGAGCGCGTTGGACGCGACCGCAAGAAGGTAAGCGTTTACGCTGCTGACTAATTTTATACTTGTATTTACAAAAAGGGATAGTCTTTCTATCCCTTTTTTGTATTTTTCGGATATTTTTTGCAATAATCTATTGCAGTATCTCTTTTTTTGTGGTATACTATATTTTATTATGGGCAGTTTGCGTTTACGGCGGACAGACTCATGTATTTATTTGATTTTTAAGATTAACGGGAGCGTGTTATATGTTCGTTGATAAAGTAAAAATTTATGTCAAAGCGGGAGACGGCGGCGACGGTGCGGTATCATTCCACCGCGAGAAATATGTAGCGGCAGGCGGTCCCGACGGCGGCGACGGCGGCAAAGGCGGCGACGTGGTTTTCTGCGTTGACGACAACTTTTCCACGCTCATTGATTTCCGTTATAAAAGAAAGTATGTTGCCGAAAAGGGACAGAACGGCGGCGCTGCCAACTGCACGGGCAAAAACGCTCCCGACCTTATTGTAAAGGTGCCGAGGGGCACTTTGGTGCGCGACGCCAATACGGGCAGGATAATTGCGGATATGTCCACCGACGAGCCAAAAGTTATTGCACGCGGCGGCAAAGGCGGCAAGGGCAACGCGCGATTTGCCACGCCTACGAGACAGATACCTAAATTTTCCAAGCCAGGCTTCTTAGGTGAGGATTTTGAGGTAACTCTTGAGCTGAAGCTGTTGGCGGACGTAGGTCTTGTGGGTTTCCCAAATGTGGGCAAGTCTACGCTTATTTCCGTTGTATCTGCGGCAAAGCCCAAAATAGCAAACTATCATTTTACCACACTTACGCCTGTCCTCGGAGTTGTTAAGGCGCAGGACGGCAAATCCTTTGTTATGGCGGATATACCCGGTCTTGTGGAGGGTGCAAGCGACGGCATCGGTCTCGGTCACGAGTTCCTGCGTCACGTTGAAAGATGCCGCCTTATCGTTCATGTTGTGGACGTTTCGGGCATTGAGGGCCGTGACCCCAAGAGCGATTTTGAGATAATCAACAAGGAGCTTCGCAATTTCAGCGAGGATCTTGCCAAAAGTCCGCAGATAGTTGCGGCTAACAAATGCGATATGGCGACTCCCGAGCAGATAGCCGATTTCAAGGCGTATATCGAGGAGCAGGGCTACCGCTTCTTTGAGATATCCGCGGCGACCACCATGGGCACCAAGGAGCTTATAAACGCGGTTTCCGCCGAGCTGGACAAGCTTCCTCCCATAAAGGAATACGAAGCTGAGCCAATGACACAGCAGGAGCTTGACGAGCGTGCGGGAATCGGAGAAAAGTTCGAGGTCACACGCGGCGACGACGGTGTATTTTACGTCGAGGCTGCATGGCTTGAGCACATTATGCGCACGGTGGATATGGACGACTACGCTTCGCTGCAGTATTTCCAGCGTGTACTCCGCAACAGCGGCGTAATTGACAAGCTGGAGGAAATGGGTATCAATGAGGGTGACACGGTAAACATTTTCGGCTTTGAATTTGACTTTGTATATTGATATAGGCAGGTGTTTGTTCTGGATAAAAAAGACGTAAATCAGTACAGCCCTCTTACGCTGGCTTTTCTCGGCGACGCGGTTTATGAAAAGCTGGTGCGTGAGAAGATAGTCCTTACTGCCAATATGCCCGTGGGAAAGCTTCATCGGGAGGCTGTGGAAAGGGTAAGGGCGGCTTATCAGTCGAGGGCTGTGGACATTATAACGCCTATGCTCAATGAGGACGAGCTTGCGGTGATGAAGCGGGGCAGAAATGCCACCTCCAACACCGTACCCAAAAGCTCCAACCCCATCGAATACAGACGCGCGACATCTTTGGAAACTCTTTTCGGGTATCTTGACCTGCTGGGGGAAAAGGACAGGATAAATGAACTGTTCAACGCTATCTGGGACGGTACGGAGGTGTTATATGAACAACAGCCTTTATGAGAATGTCAACATGATAAACTGCGGTAATACAAACTGCTATGTTATCCGCGGCGACGGCGGCGATATCCTCATTGACACGGGTACGGAAAGATACCGCAATGAGATAGAGATGTGGCTGCTGAATTATGATATAAAAATGATAATCCTCACTCACGGTCACAACGACCACATTGAAAATGCGGCATATTTTGCTTCGCTTTTCGGTGCGGGGATATATATGAGCAGGGCTGATTATTCCCTTGCAAAGGATAATAAGTCGCGAAAAATATACAAAAGCGGACTTATGGGCAGAGTTGTTGCCAAAATGTCGGAGAATATCATGGAACACAAGGCTGACCCATTTGATGTAAGAATGTTTATCGGAGACGGCGACACTATCGGCGCGGACATAGGCGCTCCCGTATACATAATCGGTCTGGGAGGGCATACCAAAGGCTCTATCGGCGTTGTGGACGGCGGCGACCTGTACTGCGGAGACGCTGTCATAAACATGGGCAGGCTCACGTTCCCCGCAATATGTGAAAGTCCCAGGGCGGCGCGGCAGTCTATAAATATGATAGGCAGGCTTCGTCCCGATAGGATATTCTTCGGTCACGGAGAGCCTGTAGAAACTAAGGACAACAAGGAATATCGCGATTTATTCAGCAAGATAGTAATAATGTAGTGCGGAAAATACCTTTAACGGTGATTTTCTTGAAATAAAATTTAAGGAGAGATATATTAATGTCAGGACATTCTAAATGGAATAATATCAAAAGGAAAAAGGAAGCTACCGACGGCGCAAAGGCTAAGATATTCACAAAGATCGGACGCGAGATAACCGTCTGCGTAAAAGAGGGCGGCGGAGACCCCAACAACAACGCCAAGCTCCGCGACCTTATTTCCAAGGCTAAGGCTAACAATGTACCTAACGAAAACATCGACCGTATAATCAAGAAAGCAATGGGCTCGGGCGACAAGACCAACTACGAATCCAACGTATACGAGGGCTATGGTCCCTGCGGCGTTGCGGTCATCGTTGAGACCCTTACCGACAATAAGAACCGTACAGCAGGCGATATCCGTCACTACTTCGACAAGTTCGGCGGCAATCTCGGTACTACGGGCTGTGTATCCTTTATGTTTACAAGCAAGGGCATTATCGTTGCCGACGGCGAGGGTATGGACGAGGACAAGGTAATGGAGGACGTATTCGACCTCGGCGCGTCCGACTTCTCCATGGAGGACGGCACTATTGAGATAGAGACTGAGCCTAACGACCTGTCAGCTGTAAGAGACGGTCTTGTTGAGAGAGGCTACAAGCTTATTTCCGCCGACGTTGAGATGATACCTGCAACATACACAACTCTTACCGATGAGGACGCGGTCAAGAAGATGAATCTGCTTCTGGACGCTCTCGAGGACAACGACGATGTACAGAATGTTTACCACAATTGGGATATGCCCGATGAACCGGACGAGGACTGATAAATTTATATATTTTTATATATGATTGGAGCAAATGAAAATGAAGTGGACAGGACTTAACGATCTGCGTGAAAGCTATCTTAAATTCTTTGAAAGCAAGGGTCATCTCCGCATGAACTCGTTCCCTTTGGTACCTCAGGGAGATAACTCTATCCTGCTTATCAATGCGGGCATGACTCCGCTGAAAAAATATTTTCAGGGCATTGAAGAGCCGCCTTGTCACAGAGTAACAACTTGTCAGAAGTGTATCCGTACTCCCGATATTGAAAATGTCGGCAAAACTGCACGTCACGGTACTTATTTTGAAATGCTGGGCAACTTCTCCTTTGGCGATTACTTCAAGCATGAGGCTATTAACTGGGCTTGGGAGTATCTTACAAAGGTGTTGGAGATACCTGCGGACAGACTTTGGGTGACCATCTACGAGGAGGACGATGAAGCCGGCGACATCTGGGCTAATGAGGTCGGCGTTCCCCGCGACAGAATTATCAAGCTGGGTAAAGCCGATAACTTCTGGGAGCACGGCAGCGGTCCATGCGGTCCCTGCTCCGAGATACATTTCGACCGCGGCGAGAAGTACGGTCCTTTCGAGAGCTTCGAGCAGGCTTCCGACTGCGACAGAATCATCGAGATATGGAACAACGTTTTCACTCAGTTCGATAACGACGGTCACGGCAACTACACACAGCTTGCTACCAAGAACATTGATACTGGCATGGGTCTGGAAAGACTTGCCTGTGTAATGCAGGATGTTGACAATCTGTTCGAGGTAGATACCGTTCAGAATATAATGAAGAAGATCTCCGAGCTTACCAACAAGAAGTACAAGGAGAATGAAAAAGAGGATATTTCTATCCGTGTTATTACAGACCACATCAGAAGCACAACATTTATGGTAGGCGACGGTGTACTTCCGTCCAACGAGGGCAGAGGATATGTTCTCCGCCGTCTGCTGAGAAGAGCCGCACGTCACGGCAGGATCCTCGGTATGGACAGACCTTTCCTTTATGATGTTGTTGATACCGTTATCAACGAAAATCTCTCCGCATATCCCGAGCTTGACTCCAAGCGTGAATATATCAAGAAGGTTATCCGTAAGGAAGAGGAGGCTTTTGCCAAGACAATTGACAACGGCTCTCAGATACTCGACCAGTATATTGCCGACATCGAATCAAAGGGCGGAGAGAAAACTCTCGGCGGTGAGGAAGCATTCAAGCTTCACGATACTTACGGCTTCCCCCTTGACCTTACAAAGGAAATATGCGCCGAAAAGGGTATTTCCGTTGACGAGGACAAGTTCCATGAGTGCATGAAGGTACAGAAGCAGACCGCCCGTGAAAACAGAAAGCTCGGCGGCGGCTGGGACGACGCTACTGCAAGTGTGCTTACACAGTATACAACTAAGTTTGTTGGATATACTCAGCTTGAAGCCGATACCAAGATACTTGCCATGGTGAAGGACGGCGAGGCTGCCGATATGTGCGAGGAGGGCGACAGAGTTACCGTGCTTCTCGAAACCACGCCTTTCTATGCGGAAAGCGGCGGACAGGTCGGCGACAAGGGTGTTATTGAGGGCAGCGGAAATGTAATGGCTGTACTTGATACTCAGAAGCTGACGGGCGGACAGTTTGTATGTCACTGCGAAGTAACCGAGGGCGGCTTTACAACAGGTATGGCAGTCACAGCCAAGGTCGACAAGGCTCTCCGCGACGCCACTGCGAGAAACCATACTTCCGCGCATCTGCTTCAGGCGGCTCTCCGCAAGGTACTGGGCGACCACGTTCATCAGGCAGGTCAGCTTGTAAGTCCCGACAGAATGAGATTTGACTTTGCGCATTTCAGCGCAGTCACTCCCGAGGAGCTTGCCGAGATTGAAAAGCTTGTAAATGAGGATATCCTCAATGCAATTGAGCTGGATATAAAGGAAATGCCTATCGAAGAGGCAAAGAAGCTTGGTGCAATGGCTCTGTTCGGTGAAAAGTACGGCGATGTTGTACGTGTTGTTAACGTACCCGAGGTCTCCATGGAATTCTGCGGCGGTACTCATGTAAAGAATACTGCAAACATCGGACTGTTCAAGATCGTTTCCGAAAATTCCGTTGCGGCAGGTGTAAGACGTATTGAAGCTGTTACGGGTACGGGTGTTCTTGGTCTTATCGGTGAATATAACGATATTATCGAAAAGTCCGCTGCTGCCATCAAGGCTCCCAACGCCTCCGAGCTGGCTGCACGCTGCACGGCTGCTGCTGCCGAGATAAAGGCTCTTGAAAAACAGGTAGCCGAGCTTAACTCCAAGCTTGCGGCAACTCAGCTGGACAAGGTATTTGCAAATGCTGTTGACTGCAACGGCTGCAAGGTATCTTTTGCCGAATTTAAGAATGTTAAGCCCGATGTTCTCCGCACAATGGGCGACCAGATAAAGGACAAGGAGCCTGCAATCATAGCAGTTCTTGCGGCGGTAAACGGCGAGAGCGGCTCTCTGCTCTGCGTTTGCGGCAAGGACGCTGTTGCGGCAGGCGCTCATGCGGGCAAGATAGTACAGAAGATCGCTGCAATAACAGGCGGCAAGGGCGGCGGACGTCCCGATAATGCTATGGCGGGTATCGGTGATGTCAACAAGGTCTCCGAGGCGCTGGGTGCAGTTGAGGACGTTGTAAAAGAGTTTGTAAAGTAAAAATCTTTACACATAACGTGGCGATTCTGCGCATATATTGCGCAGAGTATGCCGTTTTGAAAGGAATATGATATAATATGGATTGTCTTTTCTGCAAAATTGTTGCCGGGGAGATCCCCAGCACAAAG
>JBJEQM010000244.1:0-6543 GCA_051881755.1 Oscillospiraceae bacterium | reverse complement strand
ATGCAAGATTGTCGGCTTGATTTTTTCCATATTTTAAATGGTGTTTAGTATAAATTGTCAATTATCAATTGTACAATATACCGAATATCCATTAAAATACCATATATTTATTAATATTCTTATGGTAAAATATAATCAAGTATATTTACGGGAGGGATATCAATGGCAGGAACTCCGCCGCGTGACGACGACAGAATGAACTGGCGCTATCAGGACAAAAGCTACAACGAGCTGTTCAAGAACTGGCGCAGGCAGACCAAGGATTCCCTCGGCTTTTACTATGTGAACAATCCCAACGAGCTGACCTACCGCGACGGCTACGGCTTTGTCAAGGAGTACCCCGAAGCCGTGGAGGCAAACGCCATGCGGCACGTTTACAAGGTCATCGGCATATCCCTGCTGATACTGACGGCGCTGGACGCGGTGTATACCTATGCCGTGCCGCTTCTGCTGAACAGTCTGGGCTTTGATATATACTACGACTTTTTTGCTCGTAAGCTGTACGGCAACGAATGGCTCATAATGGGCTTGAAGCTGATTTTTGAAATACTCATAAGGATATTTCCCGTTGTCTATTGTTATAAACGCATGAAAATGCCGCTGAAGGTAATGTTCCCCATGAAGGTCACCAATATGCCGCTGTATAAATATGCGGTGCCCATCATGCTGCTGGCGGCAGGAGTAGACGCGGCGGCTTCGGGAGTGTACCGCTTTGTGCTCGGCGCGGCGCATATCGAAGCCGAGATGGAGTTACGTCTGCCCGACGACCCCGTCCAGCTTGCGGCTACGCTAGTGCTGTACATTATGATCATACCCATATTGAGCGAGCTGTGTACGAGGGGCGTGCTTATGCAGCTGCTCCGTCAGTTCGGGGACGGCTTCGCCATTGTATGTACGGCGTTTGTCTCGGCGGCAATATCGTACGATCTAACCAATTTCTGCTATAAGTTCCTTGTAACGGCTATCATAGGATATTTTACCGTGCGGACAGGCTCGGTAAAAACCGCCGTTATAATGCGAATGACCTCGGTGGGCTTTGCTTATGTCATGTTTATAGAGGAAAAATATCTGCCGCAGGATATCGGCGGAGTCGTTATCATGGCTACCATGTTCGCCGCCATTATGGTGGGACTTATTGCGGCGGTGAGATTTATGCTCCTCCACAGCGACAAGCTGGGAATGACCATGCGTTCAAGATATCTTAAATTTTCGGAAAAATGCTACGCCGCCATAACCAGCGTGCCAATGGTACTGTGGTTCAGTATATCTATTATAATGACCTTGCTTAATATCAATATAACTTAAAATATCCTGAACAGGGGTGTACCAACGCTGACCCGTTGCGCGCAGCCCTGTTTTCCGCATATGAAAGGAATACCATGGACGATATTTTTTATATGAACAAGGCGCTGGAGCTGGCACAGGCTGCCGCCGACGACGGCGAAGCTCCCATCGGGGCGGTGATAGTCCGCCAAAGAGACGGTAAAATTGTGGGGCGCGGCGTGAATACGCGGGAAAACAGCCGCTCTGCACTGGGTCACGCGGAAATTTCTGCCATATCCGAGGCTTGCGGCGTTCTTGGGGGCTGGCGGCTAAGCGGCTGTACATTATATGTTACACTGGAGCCGTGTCCAATGTGTGCGGGAGCAATAATAAACGCACGCATCGACAGGGTAGTTTTCGGCGCGTATGATAAAAAGGCAGGCTCTTTCGGCTCGGTGACAAATCTGGCGGAGCTGCCATACAATCACAAGCCGCAGGTCACGGGCGGCGTGGAGCGTGAAAAATGCGAGGGAATACTGAAAAGTTTCTTCGGCAGGATAAGGAGCGATAGAAAAATGAACGATGTGAAGCTTATTCCCGTCACAACGGACGAGCAGATAGGCGTGCTGGCGGACATTGCCGACGAGGTATGGCATGAATGGTTTTCGTCCATACTTTCGGCGGGACAGATAGATTATATGGTGGAGAAATTTCAGTCCGTCCCCGCCATGACAAAGCAGATACGCGAGGACGGCTACCGATACTATTATATACATCGGGGAGGCGTTCATATGGGATATACTGCCATTCACCCCGAAAAGGACGGCAGGCTGTTCCTGTCAAAAATATACCTTAAAAAGGAGTATCGCGGCAAAGGGTACGCCTCAAAAGCGCTGGCGTACATTAAGGATATGTGCCGTGGGTCGGGACTGAACGCCATATGGCTGACGGTCAACAAGCACAACGACAACTCTATCGCGGTGTATGAGCACTGTGGCTTTAAGCGTATCGGCGAGGGCGTGACGGATATCGGCGGCGGATATGTTATGGACGATTATTTTTACCAATTGGATTTATAATAATTGATATTTTGCCATATTTACCGTAGGGGACGGGAAACCGTCCGCCATATTTAACCGTAGAGGCGGATTCCATATCCGCCCTGAGTTGCGGAATAATGTTAATCGGGCGGATATAGGATCCGCCCCTACAAAGCTTATTATAGTTAATTTGGTACGATAATAGTGTAAATATATTATATAGGAGATAAAAATGATAAGGCAGTTTACAAATGATGACAGGCAGTTTTTCCTTGATGCGGCGGACGTTTTTTACCATACGGACGCGGTGGAAAAGCCCTTGCCTATGAAGAAATTACAGGCGATTTTCGACGAGATAATGCGCTCCGACGTTTATGCTGAGGGGTATATCCTCGAATGTGACGGCGAACGTGCGGGATATTCCATTCTCGCCAAGACCTTTCAGACGGAGTCGGCGGGTCTGACGGTGTGGATAGAGGATATTTATATCCTGCCGCAGTTCCGCGGAAAGGGTCTGGGCGGCGAGTTTTTCCGCTATATACATGAAAAATACAAGGGAAAGGTGTGCCGTTTCCGCTTGGAGGTAGAGCCGTATAATGAGGCGGCTATGCATTTGTACGAGAAAAACGGTTTCCGCGTACTGCCGTATACGGAAATGGTAAAGGAATTTGACTATGAATAATGTAAAAATGCCCGACAATGTGCGGCTTTCCGACGACGGCAGGGCGCTGCGGATAATCGACCAGACCCTGCTGCCAAATTGTAAAAAGTACATTGAGCTAACGGCGGCGGAGGATATTTTTGAGGCGATATATTCTTTGCGAGTGCGCGGCGCGCCTGCCATCGGCATCGCGGCGGCTTACGGGCTGTACGTTGTGGCTCTCGGTCTGGACGAGGGCGACTTCCGTGTGCGGCTGAAAAAGACGGCGGAGTATCTCTGCTCGGCGCGGCCTACGGCGGTAAACCTCAAGCACGCTTTAGACAGAATGATATATACCGCGGAAAAATATCCCGAAATGAGCAAGGGTGAGCTGCTGCCTATACTTCGCGCGGAGGCGGAGAAGATACAGCGGGAGGACATTGAAATGTGCCGCAGTATCTCGGAATACGGGCTTACCTTGGTGAAAAGCGGCGACGGGATACTTACCCATTGTAACGCAGGACCGCTGGCGACTTCGCTGTACGGCACGGGTCTGGGTACGCTGTTCCTCGGAAAGGAGCGTGGCTGCGATTTTCATGTGTACTGTGACGAGACACGTCCGCTTTTGCAGGGTGCACGGCTGACCTCCTACGAGCTGAGCGAGGCGGGCATTGATGTGACCCTCATCTGCGACAACATGGCTTCGGCGGTGATGAAGCAGGGTAAAATAAACGCGGTTTTTGTTGGTTGTGACAGGGTCGCCGCCAACGGTGATACCGCCAACAAGATAGGTACAAGCGGCGCGGCTGTGCTGGCGAAATACTACGGCATACCGTTCTATGTGTTCTGTCCGTCCTCTACTATCGATTTTACCTGCAAAAGCGGTGCGGACATCGTTATCGAGGAGCGCAGTCCCGACGAGATAAAGACGGCGTTCTTCCGCGAGCCGTCGGCGCCCGACAATGTAAAATGCTACAATCCGTCCTTTGACGTCACGGACAGCAGTCTCATAACCGCCATTATAACGGAAAGGGGCATCTGCCGTGCGCCGTATGAGGAGAGCCTGTATAATATAGTGAAAAGTGAATAGTACATTTGTAGGGGCGCACAGTGTGCGCCCGATAGTACAGCGTAATATATACCTAAAATGCGTATGACGTATATGTACATTGTATGCTAAATATGGTAAAAACACGTGTAAAAATGGGCGCACGATGTGCGCCCCTACGATATAATAAACGGGTCATACCGATATGATGAAAGGGGCAACGAAATGAAAAATCGATTTTACAACTGCCGGATACTTACAATGGAGGACGGCGATGTGCGCTTCGGCGAGGTACACACCGACGGAAATACCATAACATTTGTGGGTGAAAACGCGCCCGAGGGAAAATTTGACCGCGAGATAAACCTGAACGGCAACCTTATAATGCCCTCATTCAAAAACGCCCACACCCACTCCGCCATGACGTTCCTGCGCTCCTACGCCGACGATATGCCGCTGAACGACTGGCTTTTCAAGCAGATCTTCCCCATGGAGGCGAAGCTGACGGGGGAGGACATTTATATCCTGTCGAAGCTGGCGTTTGCGGAGTATCTTACAAGCGGTATCACGGCGTGCTTTGATATGTATTTTGAGCCCGATTTTGTTGCAAAGGCGGCGGACGAGGTCAAGTTCCGAACCGTAATGTGCGGCTCGGTATCGGGCGGCGCGGACGAATGTGACAAGGCGCTCAACAAGCTTGATACACTATATAATAAATTTAAGAATCACAGCGAATTTGTATCATATAGGCTTGGCTTCCATGCGGAGTATACCACGGATAAGTCCATAATGTCGGGCATCGCGGAGCTGTCGCGGAAGTACAAAGCGCCCGTTTACACCCATAATTCCGAGACATTTTCCGAGGTGGAGGAGTGCAAAAAGCGTCATGGCGGCATGACCCCCACGGAGCTTATGGAGAGCCTCGGTATGTTTGAGTACGGCGGCGGCGGTTTCCACTGTGTCTACATGACGGACAATGATATGGATATTTTTGCGCGTCGCGGACTGTGGGCGGTGACAAATCCCGGCTCCAACAGCAAGCTTGCAAGCGGTATCGCGCCCCTGTGCAAAATGGCGGACAAGGGCATAAGGCTTGCTATCGGCACGGACGGTCCTGCCAGCAACAATGCGCTGGATATGTTCCGCGAGATGTATCTTGCCACGGTTTTGCAGAAGCTGGCAGAGAAGGACGCGGCGGCTATGCCTGCCCTCAATGTGCTGGAAATGGCTTGCAAAGGCTCTGCGGAGGCTATGGGGCTTGATAACTGCGGTACGCTGTCTGTCGGCTCGGCGGCGGATATGATAGTCCTCGATCTGAACGCGCCAAATATGCAGCCGCTGAACAATATACCGAAAAATATAGTATACAGCGCCTCGAAATCCAACGTGCTCATGACGATCTGCGCGGGAAATATACTGTATGAAAACGGACAGTTTGCGGACATCGACACTGAGAAGCTTTACGCCGACGCGAACGCGGTCATAAAGAGAATGACGGAATGACAGCGGTTGTCCGCCGGTGACGGACATATTTGCTTGAGTACAAAGATATTTTTTAGGTAAAAATCCATATTTTTCTTTTGTAAAATCGTCATTTATTGTTGGATATTATGCCTTGACAGAACGCAGCGGCAGTGATATAATATTCACAACCGCAGAAAAAAACGCGGTGCGGCTTGTCACGTAATTATTACAAACCGGTAACGAGAATGTCACTCTCGTAACACATTTTTAATCCGATTTTGATAAAAATGTGTGTTTTTTAGTGAAATGTGTACATTGTGAATGAAAATTTATTTTAAAATTTGGCGCAGATGTACATTGACACTTTTCGAATACAATGGTAGAATAATAGCGTGATATACAGAAACCGTTTAAGGAGTCTGTAGGTCGCAGTAATATTTGATTTCCATTTATACTTGGAAATAAATAAAGAAAAAATGAAAACAAAACAAGGAGGAATTTTTCATGAACATGAAAAAGACAATCGCTGCAGTAGCAGCATGCGCAGTAGCCGTATCTGCAATGGCTACAACAGTTTCCGCTGAAGAGGGTTCTCTTCACTACAATCTCGTAAAGACAACATACAAGACAGAGGGTACTGCTACTTATACAGCTAATATCTCTAACCTTGATACAACAGCTGCTACAGAAGTTGTTATCCAGGCTGTTGGTATGGATGCTTCCGTAAGCCTCGGCTGGGGTGCTGCAACATACACAATCACAGGTTACAACTACGATCAGGCTAACGGCTCTAAGTCCGATGCTTTCAGCTTCGTTGTAACATCTAAGGCTGCTACATGGTCTCTCAACAGATCTGATTGGGTTTCCGAAGATGGCGCTACAATCACAATCCCTGTAGCTGCTACAGCTGCTTCCGGTATCGTTGCCGGCAACACATACATCACAGTTTCCGCTGCTGTTACTCACAGCAACACAGGCTGGACAGATGCTCTCAACAACGGTGCATACTTCACAGCTAACGGCGTTCCTATGGCTACAGTGCTCTCTGCTTATGCAGGTGCTTCCGGAGCTATTGACTCTCAGTATCC
>JBJEQM010000243.1:0-1753 GCA_051881755.1 Oscillospiraceae bacterium | reverse complement strand
CTGGGAATCCTCCGGAAGTGCTTCCTGCAACATCTGGGACGGCGCAGACGTTAAGGCAGAGCTTGACGCTCTTGATTCCGCTATCACAGCAAACAACTGATCTCAGTAATTCCCAATAACTCCAAATGCACTGTTCATAATTATTTTTTATGAACAGTGCATTTCTCATAATTCTCGGAACAGGAGGATATATTTTGAAAAGAATAAAAAAAGCTGCCGCATTTCTTTGCGCAGCGGCAATGCTTCTGAGCGCCTGCGGAACAAAAACATCGTCCGCTCCCCTTGAGTTCAAGACCGACAGCGATAATTCGTGGATAACGGGAAACGAACCCGTAAGCTCATCAATTTACGTTGACAAGATAGACGGTCTCAGCACCGATTTTATCCGTGCTGTTGATATCTCCTCGGTCATTGCGGAAGAAAAGAGCGGCGTTGTATACAAGGGCTTTGACGGCAATGAACAGGATATTTTCAAAACCCTCAAGCAGAGCGGTATAAACTATGTCCGTGTAAGGGTATGGAACGACCCCTTTGACGCAGAAGGAAACAGCTATGGCGGAGGCGGAAATGACGTTTCCACAGCGGCTGAGATAGGAAAGCGCGCTGCCGAAAACAACATCAAGACCATTGTAGATTTCCATTATTCCGATTTCTGGGCAGACCCCTCAAAGCAGATGGTGCCTAAGGCGTGGGCAGATATGGACATTGATACAAAGGCGGACGCGCTTTACAGCTTTACCAAAGAGAGCCTTGAAAGTATCATCAAGGCAGGCGCAGATGTGGGCATGGTGCAGATAGGCAACGAAACAACGGGTGCTATGTGCGGCGAGACCAACTGGATAAAGATAACAAAGCTTATGAACGCAGGAGCGAAGGCAGTTCGTGAGGTCGACCCCAATATTCTTATTGCCGTTCATTTTACCAATCCCGAAAAGCCCGATAATTACGAGCAGTATGCGAAGGTACTTGCAAATTATAATGTTGACTATGACGTGTTTGCAAGCTCATATTATTCCTACTGGCACGGTACTCTCGATAATCTTACAGCGATACTGAAAAAGATATCGGAGGAATACGATAAGTATGTTATGGTTGCCGAAATGTCCTATGCATATACCTCCGAGGACGGAGATGATTTCTCAAACACTATCGGCGACGGCGGTACATATGAAAAGCATTATCAGTTCACCGTGCAGGGACAGGCGGACGGTATCAGCGATGTTATACAGGCAGTCTGCAATGCAGGTGAGAAGGGCATCGGCGTATGCTACTGGGAGCCTGCATGGATACCTGTTCCGGGAGAAAATTATGACGACCGTTTAAAGCTCTGGGAGCAGTACGGCTCAGGCTGGGCGTCAAGCTATTCGGCAGAATATGACCCGGGTGACGCAGGAATATATTACGGCGGCTCAAGCTGGGACAATCAGGCGCTGTTTGCAAATGACGGCACCCCTCTTGAATCCCTCAGAACCTTCGGATATGTCTACACCGGCACCCTTACCGACATAAGGATAGACGCAATATCCGACTGTATGACCATAATCCGTCTGGGCGATGATATTATTCTCCCCGAAACTGCCGACGCCATATACAACAACGGCGAGAGAAAGCAGGTAAAGGTGGAATGGGAAAGCTATGATGAAAGCCTTATGCAGAGCTGCGGAGCAAACGACTATACGGTAAACGGCACAGCCGACGGTATGCCCGTCAAGTGTACCGTTTCCATGGTGGAGCCTAATTATATCGAGAATTA
>JBJEQM010000242.1:0-1759 GCA_051881755.1 Oscillospiraceae bacterium | reverse complement strand
CCCTTGACAGCGTAAAACAGCTTGTAGCAATACTTACCGTTGTCTTAACAGCTCTTATTACCGTACTTATGGAGCGTTCCTTTATTGCCAAGGAGCAGGGCGAAATCGCACTCATGAAAGCAATCGGCACACGAAATGGCAAAATATATGCCTACCACGCATTACGTTTTTTATTCGTGGGGACTCTTGCGGTAATCATCGGTGAAATTCTCGCAATGCCCTTAACTCACCTTTGTATTGACCCTATTTTCAAAATGATGGGTATGGAGCTTGCGGTGGATTATGTAATAAATCCGCTTGAAATGTATCTTATCTTCCCCGTTATAGTTTTTGCGACAACAACCGTAAGCGCATTTTTAACCTCACTTTACACAAGGAAGATAAAATCCTCCGACACAGCCAACATTGAATAAGAAAGGAAATCACTATGAACATACTTGAAGTAAAAGACCTCTGCAAAACATACATAGTAAACAAGCGCCAGAATAATGTTCTGAAAAATGTTGATTTTACGGTAAGCGAGGGCGAAATGGTTGCTGTTATGGGACCCTCAGGCTCGGGCAAATCCACCCTGCTTTACGCCGTATCGGGCATGGACGGCGTTACCGCGGGGGAGGTATCATTCTGCGGAAAAAACATCGCAGAAATGGGCGAAAAGGAGCTTGCCGACCTGCGTCTTGACGAAATGGGATTTATCTTTCAGCAGATGTATATGCTGAAAAATCTTACCGTGCTTGATAATATCATTCTCCCGGCGGTACAGTCCAAGAAGAACACGGAAAGCCGCAAGGAAACTGTACAGCGCGGACAGGAGCTTATGCGTAAATTAGGCATTATCGATATTGCCGACAACGACATCAACGAGGTCTCTGGCGGACAGCTTCAGCGAGCCTGCATCTGCCGCAGTATGATAAACCGCCCGAAAATGATATTCGCCGACGAGCCTACGGGCGCGCTGAACCGTACTTCCTCCGACGAGGTAATGGACGAACTGGCAAAGCTCAACGCCGACGGCACCACAATAATGCTTGTAACTCACGATGTAAAGGTGGCGGCAAAATGCACAAGGGTGCTTTACATAGTTGACGGAAACATAAAAGGGGAGTATAATTTAGACAGGTATGAAAGTGCGTCACAAATAAGAGAGCGTGAGCGGGCGCTGAACAACTGGCTGCTTGAGCTTGGCTGGTGAGATCATGGGAAAGGAAACATTATGACCGATATATTAATTGTCGAGGACAACAAGGAGCTGTCGGGGCTGCTGTGTGATTTTCTCCGCGCGGAAAATTACACGGTGTCCGTTGCGGAAACAGGTGAGAAAGCCTTGTCGCTGTATGAAAGATACGGCGCAAGGCTTATTGTGCTGGATATTATGCTGCCCGATATTGACGGCTTTGCGGTGTGCAGAAAAATACGTGAGGAAAGTAACACGCCTATCCTTATCGTCAGCGCAAAAACCGATAAGGAGGACAAGCTTAACGGACTTATCCTCGGCGCGGACGACTACATTGAAAAGCCCTATGATATTGATATAATGCTTGCAAAAATAGGCGGAATTTTCAAGCGCAGATACGCTGTGGACGAGCTGACCGACGGAGATATACGCGTAAACAAAGTAAACCGCACGGTATACAAAAACGGCGTGCAGTCAGAAATGACGGCAAAGGAATTTGACCTGCTTGTGCTGCTGATGGAGAACTCTGGCAAGGCGCTGAGCAAGGAATATATTTTCAACCGCATATGGGGCAGCGACAGCTTC
>JBJEQM010000241.1:0-6587 GCA_051881755.1 Oscillospiraceae bacterium | reverse complement strand
GTATAAAAGTGCGGCAGCTGTTTTTTACTTATCATCATAATGTCCTTTGCATGAAATAATATATATCATGCCGTCTTTTTCGCAATAAACTATCCTGTTGGCATCATCAATACGTCTGCTCCAAAAGCCGCTGAGGTTGCCTTTCAGCGGCTCTGGCTTGCCGATACCGTCGAATGTGTTTCTCTGAATGTCTGCAACAAGCGCATTGATGCGTTTCAATGTTTTTTTATCCTGTGTTTGCCAATAAAGATAATCGTCCTATGCCCTGTCTTCCCAAAGTAGTTTCATCAGTCCACCTCAATAAGGTCATGTTCCGAAAAATGCGCTTTGCCCGTCTCCATGTCCTTGACAATTCCCTCAAGATATTTCATATTACTTTCGGAATAAAAAGGGTCGGCGGTCAGCTCAAAGGGTATGCGCCGCTCACGGCTGACCTTTTTAAGGAAAATCGTTATTGCTGTGGACATTGGCATTCCAATATCGTCCAAGACCTGCTCCGCGCTGCGTTTAAGCTCTTCATCTATACGAATATTTATCTGCGGCATATGATCAGCCCCTTTCACTATACATTATATAGCATTGTATAGTATTTGTCAAGCATTTGATATTATTTATAAATAGAATAATTTTTTTGCTTACCCTCTTGACAAGTTAACGTTTGTTTACTATAATATATATTATAAGGTGAACAAGCGTTAACCAAAGGAGGCAATATGGATAATAAAGCAAGCATTACAGCACTGATGTCGGCATTTGTCCGCGCGTATCATACCGAAAACGCCGAGTCTCCCGCGTTCCGCGACAATATGGCGCGGAGGCTTTTCAGCGATGAAGAGTATGAGCAGATGAGCGGATATATTGTCAGCGGCGCGGATTTTTTCGCACCCAAGCTCAAAGGCGGCGATTTTTCCCGCGAGGATATACTGGAGTACATTGTCAACACGCAGCTTGCGCCCACTCCCGCCGCCCGTGCTAAATTTTGCGAGGACAGCCTGAAAGCCGCCGTAATGACGGGAGCTTCGCAGTATGTTATCCTTGGCGCGGGATACGATACCTTTGCATGGCGCGAGCCGGAGCTTATGAAAAAGCTTGACGTTTTCGAGGCAGATCACCTGCTCACACAGACGGACAAGCAGGAGCGTCTACGCCGCGCAGGTCTGGATATACCGCCAAATCTCCGCTTTGTCCCCGTGGACTTCACCGCGGACAGTCTAAAGGATAAGCTGCTTGAAAGCGGCTTCGATATGACCAAAAAGACCTTTTTCAGCTGGCTCGGGGTAACATATTATCTCACCGAGGAGCAGCTGCGCAGCACCCTATCCGAGGTAGCCTCTCTTGCCTCCGAGGGCAGCGAGATAGTTTTCGACTTTGCCGACGACGGTCTGTTCTGCTCGGATATACTGCGCGTGAAAAATATGCTTGCCATGGCGCAGTCGGGCGGTGAGCCCATGAAATTCTGCTGCCGTCCCGATCACATTGTCAAGCTGCTGGAGGACTGCGGCTTTCTTGTATACGAGGAGCTTTCCCCCGACGATATCGACTCGCAGATACTTGGAAATTCCGTGCTGTCCGCCTTTGAGCATATCTATTATATCAAGGCGGTCATAAAAAATACGGGACGGATAAACACGAGGGAAAAGATACTCCGCACCGCGCTCCGCCTTTTCTCACTGCGGGGCTACGACGCGGTATCCGTCCGCGATATATCACGGGAGCTCGGCATTACACAGGCGGCGCTGTACAAGCATTTCAAGAGCAAGCAGGATATTTTCGATACCATATATGACAAAGCCGCGGCGCTGTACGACAAAAATTCCGTCTTTATGAAAAATGATACCGAGCCGCCCAAGGACTTTTCTGTGGAGCAGCTTATCGAGCAGACAAAGGCGCAGATGAAATTTTCCCTGCACGACCCCTCCATCAGTCAGTACCGCCGTATGCTCACTATCGAGCAGTACCGCAGCGGCAAAATGCGCGCCATTCAGACGCAGCGCTCCTACACGGATATACTGGAATATCACAAAGGGCTGTTCCGCCGCCTTATGGACAGCGGCGTGCTCGCCGAGGGCGACGAGGAGGTCATGGCGCTGCAATATTTTGCCCCCGTATCAATGCTGCTGTTTCTCTGCGACAGAGAGCCGTGGCGCGAGGGCGAAGCCATGGAGCTGCTGGAAAAGCATATACGTCAGTTCTTTATGATGTATAGAAAATAATTCTTGACATTGCGGTATATTTATGGTATACTAAATCATGTGATTTAAAACCGATGATTTAAATATACAATACAGTATTAATGGACATTTGCACGGAGGACGATCTAATGAACAATATTATTGAATATGAGCGCAGAATGTGGGACGCTGTCATAAACGGCAGGCGCGGAGATTTCAGCGCGCTTGTCCCCGACAGCGCGGTAATGGTATGCGGAGGTATGCGCTGTTCGGGCGCGGAATATGCGGGTCTTATCGGAGAGCTGTGCGGCATTTCCTCCTACGATATAAGCAGCTTTGAGGTCGTTGCCGAGACGCGGGATATGGTGCAGGTGCATTATATTGTAAAGACCGCCTCGAACGACCCTGCCTGTCAAGACCTTGCGGGAGTTTTCCATGTGACCTCCACATGGATAAGGCGCAGCGAGAATTGGCAGTTGGCGTTTAATATGGATTCGCGCATTTTTGAATAGATCGGAAGGGGTGATACAATGCCGCCAAAGCCTAAATTTACGCGTGAGGAAATAATTGATGCCGCGCTGAAGATAGCCGCTGACCGAGGGCTAAAGGCGCTTACGTCAAGAGAGCTTGGCGCGGCTCTGGGCAGCTCCGCAAGACCTGTTTTTACTGTGTTCAATAACATGGACGAGGTGCACTCCGAGGTGCGCAGGGCTGCTATGGCAAAGTTTGAAAGCTACGCAAACAAAGCGAAGATGTACACTCCCGTTTTCAAGCAGGTGGGATTGCAGATGATACTTTTCGCCGCAGAGCAGCCCAAGCTTTACCGTCTGCTTTTTATGAGCGAAAACAGCGAGGCTCACAGCTTTGACGATCTGTTTGCAGCTCTGGGAGATACTGCGGTGCTTTGCGTAGACGTGATACAGAGCGGGTATTCCCTTGATCACGACGAAGCAATGACGCTGTTCCGCAGCGTATGGATATACACCTACGGTCTCGGCGCGCTCATTGCCACAGGCACCTGCCGATTTGCCGAAAAGGATATACAGGATATGCTCAGCCGCGAATTTACAGCTATGCTTACCCTGATAAAATCGGGCAGGGCAAACAGCTGCACTACTATACCGGAAAAAAACTGAGGAGAGAAGGTCATGGAGGAAAAGTGGGTAATTTGTCCGTACTGCAAGAGCAAGACCAGGGTAAAGCTCAGAGCGGACACGGTGCTGAAAAACTTCCCCCTGTTCTGCCCGAAATGCAAGCAGGAAAGTGTTATCAGCGCTGAAAATATGCAGGTAAATGTTCAACAGAAAAACTAAAAACAAATCAGAGCCGGACGCAAATGCCGATCTTTATTCAAATCGGCACAGACGCAGAGCCATTAAAATCAGCGTTTCTTCATGTCCGGAGAAAGAGTGGGGAACATGGAACTTTTAAAAGAAAACGAACGCAGCGCAAACAAGGCTGCTGCAAAGGTAATGCGAATAACAGCAATTGTTTTTGCGGTGGTGCTCATTCTGGATATTGCGGGCGTCTTTACGGTAAAGCTGGGAGTTATGATTGCTTCGTACATAATCGGAACGGTGCTTCTTCTGATACCGACATTCATAAACCTTATTTTCAAGGACGGCGGCACATGGGTAAAATACGCTATCGTTATATGCGCGGTGCTTTTTACTGTAGTAGTTACCGTCACGCTGGCATATCATGCGGTGCTGCTTTATGTTTATCCTATCGCCATCGCAAGCCTGTACTTCTTGGGCAGACTTAATATCTTCGCGTCAATAATAACCATTATCGGCGTTTCCGCGGGACAAGTCGCCGCGTATTATATGCAGTATGTTGCAGACGACAACTTTGACAATTTAAAGGAAGCGATACTTTTCGGAATACTTCCCCGCGCGTTGGTACTTTTTGCGGTATCGGCTATCTTCACCATGCTGTGCAAGCGGACGGCTTCAATGCTTGGCAGCCTTATGGGCGCGGAGCAGCAGCGCATCATGCGCGAGAAATCTCTGGAGGTATCACACAGGCTGCTTGATACCGTCCGCGAGCTTGACGAGATCTCCTCCTCCGCCGCCGACGCTAACCGCAGTATCGCAGAACAGTCGGAAAGCGTTATGAGCGACAGCGTGGAAAACACCGAGCATATCCGCTCCGTCGGCGAAAACATGAATATGATATCCGACAGCCTGAAAAATCTCTCCGAAATGAGCGAGCGCATCGCGGAGCTGACAAAAAGTGCAGACGACATCACCATGGAAAACGACCGCAAAATATCCGAAGCCGCCGTATCCATGGACGAGATATGCAGGGGCACAAACGAAAGCAAGGAGATAATATCCCATCTTTCCGAGCAGTCCAAGAAGATAGTGGATATTGCGGACGTTATCACCGATATATCCTTACAGACGAATATCCTTGCTCTCAATGCCGCCGTTGAAGCGGCTCACGCAGGAGAATACGGCAAGGGCTTCGCCGTGGTTGCCGACGAGATAAAGAAGCTTTCCGAACAGACCAAGGAGGCTGCCGCGGAAATAGGCGGCATTATCGACCACGTTACGGCAAACATCTCCGCCACGGTGGAAGCCATGGAAAAGAACGAAGCTCTCACGCTGGAGGGCAAGGAGGGCATGGAGAATATCCAAAGCTCCGCCGCTCGGCTGAGCCGCTCCAACAGCGAAATATCGGAGCACATTGCCGATATGAACAAGGTCATCTCCGCGGTAACGGAAAGCGGCGAGGACGTACTGTGCAAGCTTGAAAGCGTCAGCGGCAACATAGCCAACAACTGCAGCGCGGTACAGAACATGGCGGCAGCTATACAGGAGACCAGCGCAGGCACGGAAACTCTCGGCAGTATGGTAAAAAATATCAGCAGCATGGCAGAAGAGCTGGAACGTCTCACCAACTGAGCCGGGAGGTGACTGTATGCTGCATATCAAATTACAGCTTGGCTGTCTTATCATTCTGTCTTACGTTGCTTTCATCTATCTTAAGGAATACAAAAAAAATAACGGCAAGCTGAAAGATACCCCTTTTGATGAGCTGCTCATACTTGGCATAACAAGCATTATTCTGGACGGTGCCACCGCATACACGGTAAATAATCCCGACTGCGTCAGTCCCATTGTGAACAAGATACTTCATGTGCTGTTTCTTTGCAGTCTTGACTCGGTGATTTTTGCGCTTTTTCTGTATATTCTCCATATAACGGGCGCATGGCCGGAAAAGAAGTCTGCAAAGGTGATAATTTTTATACCGTATATCATTAATATAATACTGTTATTCTGCAACACAGGCAACCTTGAATATATCCAAGGCAAGGTAACAA
This sequence comes from Oscillospiraceae bacterium, assembly GCA_051881755.1. Taxonomy (GTDB): domain Bacteria; phylum Bacillota; class Clostridia; order Oscillospirales; family Ruminococcaceae; genus UMGS363. The sequence goes on along the minus strand of JBJEQM010000241.1, from coordinate 1,088 downwards.
ATTATTCTATGGGCGCTTCGGTATACACCTGCTTTGTTATGGCGGCGGTATACATTATAATGACCATAGCCACATTTTTCAAGCGCTGGAATTATATCGAGCGGCACAAGAGAGCAGGCATATTCACCTACCTGCTGGTACTGGCAACGGTGACGGGAATACAGATGATATTCCCCGAGACGCTTATATCAAGCATTGCGGTAACGATATTCATTGTAAGCGTTTATATGAACTCCGAGGACCCTGCCCTGAGAGAGCTTTCCCACTTCCACACGGAAACGGTCATGAGCTTTGCGAACCTTATCGAAAACCGCGACAGCAGCACGGGCGGTCATATCAAGCGCACCAGCCGCTATGTACAGCTCATCGCGGAGGAATTATGCGCACGGGGCTATTACCGCGAGACCCTTACCAAGGATTACATCACCAATCTGTATAAAGCCGCGCCTATGCACGATATAGGCAAGATAGCCGTCCCCGACGCTGTCCTGCAAAAGCCGGGCAAACTCACCGACGAGGAATACGAGCAGATGAAGAAGCACTCGGCAAAGGGCGGCGATATTATCCGCGAGACATTCCGCAATCTCGGTGACGAGGACTTCCGCCGAATAGCATTTGAAGTAGCGCGGTATCATCATGAAAAGTGGAACGGCAAGGGCTATCCCGACGGTCTGCAGAATAAGGATATACCGCTGTGCGCAAGGATAATGTCCGTTGCGGACGTTTTTGACGCGGTATCGGAAAAACGCTGCTACCGCGACGCAATGCCGCTGGATAAATGCTTCGATATAATCGCCCAAGGCAGCGGTCAGGACTTCGACCCCGTTATAGCGGAGATATTTCTGGATATCCGCGACAAGGTAGAGGAAGCCCACAGTGACTTTTCGGTACAAAGACAGGGAGAAGTTTAATTATGAAAAAGAAAATAATACCCGTTATTATATTGGCGGCATTGCTGGCAGGCTGTACAAAACTGTCCGACGAACCGACGACGACAAATATCATTACGGATACAACAGCCGCAGAGGAAACTGCCGTGACCGCTCAGGCGGAGGATACCAAGCCCGCTGCCGAAACGGAAGCTTCCG
>JBJEQM010000240.1:0-6594 GCA_051881755.1 Oscillospiraceae bacterium | reverse complement strand
ACTTTTGCCCGTTATTATACCGTCCTTGCGGCTCTTTCCGTCAAACAGCACATCAAGAGTTTTCCCGATAAAACGTTTATAATGCTCGGTGGAAATATCCCTCTGCAAATTAAGCAGCTCGGTCATGCGGCGGCTTTTTTCCTCGTCGGATATACAATCCTCCATCTCCGCCGCCTTTGTACCCGTACGCTTTGAATATATAAAGGAAAAAATGTTGTCATATTTCACCTTTTTCATTATATCAAGCGTACATCGGAAATCCTCGTCGGACTCGTTGGGAAAGCCTACAATAATATCCGTGGTAACAGAAAAATCGGGGTCTTTGCCGCGTATATAGGACACAATATCCATATATTGCTCCGCAGTATACCGCCTGTTCATCTTTTTCAGTATATTATCGCTGCCCGACTGCAGCGGCAGATGTATATGATTGCATATTTTGTCACATTCAAATACAGCGTCAATAACATCTCGCGTCATATCCTTAGGGTGCGGAGACATAAACCGTACCTTGAAATCTCCGTCAATATCGTTTATCCTGCGGAGCAGCTCCGCAAAATTAATGGGCATATCAAGATTTTTGCCGTAGGAATTTACATTCTGTCCCAGCAGCATTATCTCCTTGTAACCCTTCTGTGCAAGAGCGGTTATTTCCGCAATTATCGCCCGGGGCTCGCGGCTTTTTTCCCTGCCGCGGACATACGGCACAATGCAGTATGAGCAGAAATTATCGCAGCCGTACATTATAGGCACGCTTGCCTTAAAGCTGCTCGAACGCACCGCTTCAATATCGGGGCAAGCCTCGGCATATTCCGCAGTATCATACACAAATCGGCGCTCCGTCAGCACTTCATACAGCAGCCGCGGCAGCTCCGAAATGGCGTGAGTGCCAAAAACCAAATCTACCTGCTTATATGTACTGCGTATCTTGGCAACGGTCTTTTCCTCCTGCGCCATGCAGCCGCATAAGCCGATTATAAGTCCCGGCTTTTTTTCTTTAAGGTGCTTCAGCTCCCCTATCATGCCGTAAACGCGCTGCTCGGCGTTTTCGCGAACGGCGCAGGTGTTGTATATGATAAGATCGGCGTCCTCGGCGTTGGCGGCGATACCGTAGCCCATTCTGCAAAGCAGTCCCGTTATCCTTTCACCGTCGCTGACGTTCTGCTGACAGCCGAAGCTGTGCACATGACACAGCGGCGGCGATTCCCCCGCAGACAGCATATGGGCAATTTTTTGTATATATAAGTCCAAATCTTTACACTCTCCGAAGTAATATAAAATATACTGTGCCAATTTGTAAAAGCATAAGTACACTTATAATTTAGTATAACACATTTTCAAACAAATTGCAAGTTTTTTGAGCATAAATTTATGGAAATATACAACAAAAACTGCCGATATTCCTATCGGCAGCAAAATATATTGTCAGACATCACCGCCATGCTCATTATCTTCCGTATCATTGTCATCAGCGCTGCTATACATTGCAGCGTCGCCGCATGGCTGAGGGAAGAACTGGCTTGCAGGAAATTCTATCCTGTCGAAAACTTCGCTTGGCGATTCGGACGGGTCGGAAGCGGAGCAGTCCTTGCAGGGAATACAGTAATCATAGGACGGCACAATAATGGATACGGGACGTGACAGCTGTACAATAGAGAAAAGTCCCAGCGAAACGGTAAGTATTCTTTTATAAGAGTGCTTTGTCTGCTCTTCACACAGACGTTCCGCCGAAACTTCTCCCGAAGCAGATACGCATTTGAACTTAGACTCCAGCGCAATAGGGTCAAGCACGCGCACAGTAGCCTTTGGCATAGTTGTATTGTGTTTTATGCAGCAGGATCTGATATCGCACGAACAGGTATCGGACGGCTCAAGCTTGCGGTCGCTGGTGAATATTTTGGCATTTCCCTCGCTGCCGTAAAGTATGACGCGCTTGTTCCACAGCGCCGTTCCGCAGATGACCGTACCCGTCTGTTGGCGGCATGAGCCATGTGAAAATGCTTCGGCAGTGACCTTGAAGCGATATGTAATATCAACAGAATAATATCCGCACTTGAATGGTACTTCGTCGACGGATATGCAAGTGACCTCGGCTTCAACGCAGCGTGTTCTCACCACGTCCATATCGTCCGTAATGACGGGCGACTCCTCATTAAGCATGACCGGCAGCTCGTATATGAAATCGCGGTCGGAGCAGCTGTCAAAAACCCGCTGTACCTCAGCGCATACCGCTTCCTTGAAGCCGTTGTTTAATTCGCTCATAAAAATCCTCCTGTGAAAATATTAAAGCAAAGGACAGCGGAAGCAATATCCGCCAACTCCTTAAAACTTTATTATATATTATTCACAAGAGGGCGAAAAAGTTACATTATCAGGTATTTTTATCAACTTGATGGAAAGTTTTCAGATTTCCTATCTTCTCATTTCTCTCATCAAGCACTTTTTCCACATCGGACCACTCAAGACCCTGATTTACGGCAAGCACCATTACGTGATAAATAAGGTCGTTTATCTCGTTCATCAGCTCGTCATTATCACCGTTCTTTGCGGCAATAATGGTCTCGGAGGCCTCCTCGCCTACCTTCTTGCATATCTTGTCAACACCCTTTTCAAAAAGATAGCAGGTGTATGATTTTTCGGGAGCCTCGCCCTTGTCGAAAGCCGCCTTTCTTGCCTTGATGACCTCAAAAATTTCTTCGTATACTGTCATTTTTATACACGCGCCCGAAAGCGCGCACCCTCCAATCTATTATTTTTCATTAAGGTTTATAAGCTTCATGCTGTCCATATCAAGCTCGCGGTAGTAGCAGTTGTTTGCAGCGCCGTTATAGCTTGTATGACATATATTCCCCTTGTCGGGAGTGACCTGGAACACCAGCGAATTCTGCTCGCAGTTCACAAATATGTGATTAAGGGTAAAAGTGTTGCCCGATTCCGCACCCTTGAACCACAGCTTGTTCCGCGATGTGCTCCAGAATACCGCCTTTTTCAGCCGAATTGACTCTTTCAGAGCCTCCTCGTTTATGTACGCCACAAGGATAACTTCCTTTGTAAGTATATTCTGCACCGCCACAGGTATTACCTTGTTTTCGGCGGACATATCGCTTATTTTGTTCCAGTCAAGCATAAGCTCGTTAGTTTCTTCAATAAGTCCCATAATTATCTCCGTTAAAATGATTTTATAAAGCGTATCTGCTGCTTTTCGGAATTAAATCCGCACGCACGGTAAAATTCATGCGCTCCGACTCTTTCCGCCCCCGAATTGAGACGTACTCCCGCCGCGCCCATATCCCTTGCCCAGCTTTCGGCAGCTTTTATAAGCAGGCTGCCCGCACCGTTTCTGCGGAAGTCGGCTCTTACCGCGATACCAAGTATATTGGCAAGGGTTTCCATATACAAGGTATCATATCTTTCAACATGAACATACCCTATTACTTCATCGCCGCAAACCGCCGCAAATACAGCTTCACGGCTCTCGTCCAGCTTCTCCAGCTTTGACCGCACAAACTCCGCTGTACAATCGTAGCCTAAATCGGACTTGCTTAACTCCGCAATTGCAATATTATCATATATATCCGCTTTTCGTATAATCATATCAGCATATCCTTACGGGAATACCCTTACTTTTTATATCCTGCTTTACCTCGCCGACGGTCAGCTCCTTGAAGTGGAACAGCGAGGCCGCCAGAGCTGCCGAGCAGTCCGTTTCAATGAACGCCTCCGCAAAATCTCCCAGCTTGCCCGCACCGCCGCTGGCAATAACGGGTATATTCACCGCGCTGCAAACCGCTTTCAGCATGGGCAGATCAAAACCGCCCTTTACGCCGTCGGTATCAATGGAGTTGAGACATATCTCGCCTGCGCCAAGCTGCTCGCACTGCTTTACCCAGTCGATAAGGTCAAGGTGCATATCTACTCTGCCGCCGTTGATGTATACCGTCCATTTATTGTCTGCAACCTTTTTAGCGTCAACGCCCACGCATATACACTGGCAGCCGAAAATATCCGCACCCTCCTTGATAAGCTGAGGATTTTTCACCGCCTGAGAGTTTACCGATACCTTATCCGCACCTGCGCGGAGTATGTTGCGTATGTCGTCCACATTTTTTATTCCGCCGCCCACAGTCAGCGGTACAAAAACCTTTTTCGCCGTTTCTCTTACAACGTCAAGGATAACGCCCCTGTTTTCATAGGAGGCTGTAATATCGTAAAAAACTATCTCGTCCGCGCCCTGCAAATTGTATTCATATGCACATTCAACAGGGTCGCCGACTTCCTTTATCCCCTCAAAATTAACTCCCTTGACAACCTTTCCGTCACGGACGTCAAGACAGGGTATGATTCTTTTAGCAAGCATACAAAGACATTCCTTTCTTTAGGGTGTTACGCCAGCGACGCAAAGTTTTCCAGCATTTTCAGACCCACCGCACCGCTTTTTTCGGGGTGGAACTGAGCGCCGTAAACATACGCTCCGTCGTGAACGAGTGCAGTTATCTTTCCGCCGTAATCGCAGTATGCCGACACGCTTTCCCCATCACATTCCGCCGCATAGGAGTGTACAAAGTATACATACGGATTCTGCGGCAAGCCTTTCAGCAGCGGACAATCCTTTGCAATAACAAGCTCGTTCCAGCCCATATGAGGGATATTCAGCTTTTCGCGCTCGATTTTTCTTACCGCGCCGCCGATAAGACCCAGACCGTCCGTCTCCTCAAATTCATATCCCTTTTCAAAAATAAGCTGCATACCGAGACAGATACCGAGGAACGGCTTCTTTTTTGATTCTTCTCTGATAACATTTACAAGTCCGCTGTCCCACAGCATTTTCATAGCGCTCGGGAAAGCGCCGACGCCGGGGAGGATAATTTCGTCTGCACTGCGTATCTCATTTTCGTCGGACGTAAGCTTACATTCCGCGCCGATGTAGTCCAGCGCGTTTTTTACGCTGAAAATATTACCTGCGCCGTAATCAATAATAGCGATCATTATAAAACACCCTTTGTAGAAAGAATCTGAAAGCCGTTTTTTGCTGCGGCTGCTTTAAGAGCATGAGCGGCAGCCTTGAAAAGCGCTTCGGTGATGTGGTGATCGTTTTTGCCGTATTCCGCCTTTATATGCAGCGTGATACCCGCATTGAACGCAAAGGCACGGAAAAACTCCTCCGTCAGACAGGTATCGTATTCCCCTATCCTGTCATCGGAAAAATCCGCGTTGAATACAAGGAACGGTCTGTTGCTTATATCAAGACAGCAGAAGCCAAGCGCCTCGTCCATGGGAATATAAGCCGAGCCGTATCTGCCGATTCCTTTCATGTCGCCGACAGCCTGCTTGAAAGCCTGTCCGATAACAATGCCCGTGTCCTCAACAGTGTGATGTCCGTCAACGTGGAGGTCTCCCACCGCCTTGACCGTCATATCAAAGCCGCTGTGTACCGTCAGCGCCGTCAGCATATGGTCGAAAAATCCTATGCCCGTGGAGATATCCGCCCTGCCGCTTCCGTCAAGGTCAAGCTTTACATAAATATCCGTCTCGCCTGTTTTTCTTGTAATTTCCGCACCTCTCACAATATCACTCCATTTCCCCAAGAATTTTATCCAAAGCGGCAATAACAGCCGCGTTTTCCTCTTTAGTGCCTGCCGAGATTCTGATATATCCCGTAAATCCTCTTACGGCAATGGACTGCTCCAGCAGCTTTTCGTGTATCTCCTTGGCATATTTCGTCTTGATAAATACAAAATTTGTCACGGAATCATATACCTTTTCAAGCTTGATATATTTCTTTGCAAGCTCTGTGCAAGCTTCCTGAAGCTCAATTCTGCTCTGTACAATATCATCACACAGCTTCTTCAGCGTGTCCTTTTCGGAAAGCACCGCTTCGGTAACAGCCTGCGAGATAGAGTCCGTATTATACGGCGACTTTACCGCGCGCAAAGCCGCAGTTATCTTGGGCTGAGCCACCGCAAAGCCGAAGCGTATCGCCGCAAGACCGATGGACTTGGAACAGGTTTTCAGTATAACAAGATTATCATAATTCTTTACCTCGTCCAGAATGCTCTGATCCCAGAAATCCATGTAAGCCTCGTCCACAATAACAAGACAGCATACGCTGCGCACAAGCTTTATAACGTCCTCACGCTTCAAGCCCAGCGACGTGGGATTGCAGGGATTGGAAAAAATCAACGCCTTGACACCGTTATTGTTGCAGTAATCTATAACATTTGAAACGTTTATGCGGAGAGTATCTTCCTTGCGGAGAGTCTCCACCTCCAGCTCAAACAGTCCGCTGTAAAAAGCGTACATTGAAAAATCGGGAGACAGGGTCAGCACCTTGTCGCCCTTTTCAAGAAAGCTGCTGCAAAGTATGCTGATAAGCTCGTCCGAGCCGTTGCCTGCGGTAACATAGTCCTCGGGAATATTGTACAGCTCCGCAAAAGCCTTTACCGCACCCTGCGCCATTGGGTCGGGGTACCTGTTCAGGCTTATCTTTTTTACCGCATCGGCAATTTTGTCCCCGAATATTTCATTGATGTTAAAGCAGGACTCGTTTGCGTCCAGACGTATTTTGTAATTACCCTCAATGGGGTCGTAAGCTTC
>JBJEQM010000239.1:0-6675 GCA_051881755.1 Oscillospiraceae bacterium | reverse complement strand
TGCCTAAGCAGAAAACTCATTCAGGCGCTAAAAAGCGTTTTAAGCTCACAAAGAACGGTCTTGTTAAGTATCAGAAGACAAACAAGCGCCACAGACTTACTCAGAAAGCTACAAAGCGTAAGAGAATCGCAAGAACAGCAGGCTATGCAGGTTCTGCAAACGCTTCCACTGTAAAGCAGCTTATCCCTTACAAATAATCGGTAAGAAGCTGTAAACATCAACTAATATAACGGAGGTAAAAGATTATGGCTCGTGTTAAGGGAGCAATGGCTACTCGTAAGAGAAGAAATAAAACATTAAAGCTTGCAAAGGGTTACTGGGGCGCTAAGAGCAAGCACTTCAAGATGGCTAAGGAAGCCGTTATGAAGTCCGGCAACTATGCTTATGTCGGCAGAAGACTGAAAAAGCGTGATTTCAGAAAGCTCTGGATCACAAGAATTTCCGCCGCCTGCAAGCTCAACGGAATGAACTATTCCACATTTATGAACGGTCTGAAGAAGGCAGGCGTTACACTCAACAGAAAGATGCTGGCTGAAATTGCCGTTAACGACGCAGCAGGTTTCACTGCGCTCACCGAAAAGGCTAAGGCTGCTCTTTAATTTAAAGCTGTTCGGAGTCAGAAGTAATTTTTTACTTCTGACTTTTTGCAGTTTATTATACCTTTATTTTATTGTATCGGAGGCGGAGTTTTGCAGGAGTTTATCACCTCAAAGGATAATCCCAATATCAAGCTTTACCAAAAACTTTCGGCAAATAAGAAGTACCGCACGGAGTACGGTATGTTCCCGCTGGAGGGACTGCGGCTCATCAATGACGCGGTCATGGAAAATGCAGAGCTTCACTGTGTCCTTATGACGGAGAGCTTTTTGAAAAAGCAGTCCGTACACGGCGAAGCATTGGATTTTCCCTCCGTGACCGGCAAGCGTATACTGTACATCTCGGACGAGATAGGCGCGCGGCTCGCCTCAACCGAGGGCACTCAGGGCATATTCGCCATATGCAGAATGAAGCCCGCCATATCCGCCGACACGCTCGCACAAGGCGGCGGACGGTACGTTATGCTCCACAATATACAAGACCCCGGCAACATGGGTACGATAATCCGCACAGCCGACGCCATGGGCATTGACGGCATATTTGCCGCAGGCTGCTGCGATATATACAGCCCCAAGGCGGTGCGCTCCACCATGGGAAGCCTGTTCCGCATGAAGATATGCATATGCTCCGAGGAGGACGCGTTTGCCGCCTTTGACAAAAATAATTTATCCACCTACGCGGCGGTGGTGGACGGCAGCGCTGTATCCGTGACGGACATCGGTTTCGGCGGCGGCTCGGTCGTTCTCATCGGCAACGAGGGCAACGGTCTGCCGAGGGAGGTCTCCGACCGCTGCACCGAGCGCATAACCATAAAAATGCACGGCAATATAAACTCTCTCAACGCGGCGACGGCGGCGTCCATTATAATGTGGGAGCTGACAAAATGAACAGAGATGAAATGATACGTCTTATTGCGTGGATATACATTTCGCAGACCGTCGGCAGCGCTCACGGACGTCTGATGAAGCTGTGGGACGAATACGCCGACCCGCTGGATATATGCCGCGCTTTCAGCCAAAAAAGCAATTCCTGCACGGCGTATGAGATAAAAAATTACGCCGACATACATAAAGATGATATTATCGGAATAATTTCATACTGTGAAAGACATAATATCGAAATAATACCCTTTGACAGCCACAAATATCCCGACGGGCTGCGGAGGATATCCAATCCGCCTGCGGTCATATACTGCAAAGGAAAGACGGATATACTTACGGACAACATCATCGTCGCCGTAGTGGGCACGCGAAAGCCGTCCGAATACGGCATAAGAGCCACGCAGAGCGTAGCCGCGGAGACTGCCGCAGGCGGCATCACCATAGCCAGCGGATTTGCCGTCGGCACGGACATAACGGCGCATCTTGCGGCGGTGCGGAACGGCGGACGGACTATCGCAGTGCTGGGCAGCGGACTTGATTATCCCTACCCCAAGGACAATTTGCAGTATATTGACGAGATACTGGAAAACGGCGTATTTGTTTCGGAATATCCGCCCGAAACTCCCCCAAGCAGCGTAACATTCCCCGCGCGAAACCGCATACTCACCGCCATATCAAGCGGCACGGCGGTCATGGAGGCTTCGCGGAAAAGCGGCTCGCTGAACTCGGCGGCGCACGCAATATCTCAGGGCAAGGAGCTTTTCGTACTTCCGCCCCGTGATATTTTCGACCCTGCCTACGACGGCAACTGTCAGCTGCTCCGCGACAGCGCAATACCCATCTGCTCCCCCGACGATATCGTTAGGGAATATTTTGACAACTACAGCCGTATGCCCGCAAAGGAGCATTTATCCGACATCGTGATAATCGACAATGACCCCGAGGGCGATCTGTTAAAGCGAAAACGGAAAAAGTCATCTGCGCCAAAGGATAAAGCACCCCGAAAGGACGTTTCCGAGGATAATACCGAAAATATCAGCCACGATACCCATGAAGCAAAAAATTATCCTGCGGCACTTGACGGAAATCAAAAAATAATTTATGATATAATTAACAACGCGGAAGCTCCCGCTTCTATCGAGCTTATCTCGGCAGTATCGGGAATCGGCGTTGACGACGTTCTTTCCGCCGTGACGGATATGGAGCTGGACGGCATCGTATCCTCCGACGACGGAATGAACTACCGTACAATATAACGATTATCCGCATAAGCGGTGTAATATATAAAATAAGGAGTCTGAACAGCAAATGTCGAAGCTTATAATCGTTGAGTCGCCTGCAAAGGCGAAAACAATAAAGAAATATCTCGGCAGCGGATATGAGGTAGTCGCCTCCATGGGTCACGTCCGCGACCTGCCCAAGTCCAAGCTCAGCGTTGACGTGGAGCACAACTTCGAGCCTGTTTACACCGAGATAAAGGGCAAGGAGGAGCTTATCCGCGACCTGAAAAAAGAAGCAAAGGAATCTGATTTTGTTTATCTTGCAACGGACCCCGACCGCGAGGGAGAGGCTATTTCATGGCACCTTGCGCAGATACTGGGTCTGGACATGAACGAGAACAACCGCGTTACATTCAACGAGATAACCAAGACGGGCGTTACCAACGGAATGGCGCACCCGCGCACCATAAACATAGACCTTGTAAACGCTCAGCAGGCGCGCCGCATACTTGACAGGATAGTGGGCTATAAGCTGTCACCTTTCCTTTGGAAAAAGGTGCGCCGCGGTCTTTCCGCAGGACGCGTGCAGTCGGTGGCGGTATCCCTTATCGTTGACCGCGAAAAGCAGATAGCAGGCTTCAAGCCCGAGGAATACTGGTCCATCGAAGCAAAAATGACCGCTCCCTCCTCAAAGAAGCAGTTCTCAGCTTCCTTTACGGGCATTAACGGCAAAAAGACCGAGCTTCACTCCAAGGAGGAGACAGACGCGGTGCTGAAACGTCTTGAGGGCGCGGAATATGCCGTGACCGATGTGAAGAAGTCGGTGCGAAAAAAGTCCCCCGCTCCCCCGTTTACCACCTCCACAATGCAGCAGGAGGCATCCAAGCGCCTTGGCTTTGCGGCGGCTAAGACCATGAAAAACGCTCAGACACTTTACGAGGGCGTTGAGATAGAGGGCATGGGCGCTGTGGGTCTTATCACCTACATGAGAACGGACAGCCTGCGTATCTCCGACGAAGCCCGCACGGCGGCTTACAAATATATCAAGGACACCTACGGCGAAAAGTACGTACCCTCCACGCCGAAAATATACAAGACAAAATCCAACGCGCAGGACGCCCACGAAGCCATACGTCCCTCCATGCCCGAGCTTGTCCCCGAGCGCGTAAAGGACAGTCTCACCCCCGAGCAGTTCAAGCTTTACAAGCTTATCTGGGAGAGATTTATCGCCAGTCAGATGGCAAACGCCGCTCTTGACACGGTATCGGCGGACATTGAAGCTAACGGCTGCAATTTCCGCGCAACGGGCTTCTCCGTAAAGTTCGACGGCTTCACCGTGCTTTATGAGGAATCCAAGGACGACGAGGAAAACAAGGTGCTCCCTCCTATCGAAAAGGGAGATGTTCTCAAGCTGAAAAATATTGAGGGCAGCCAGCATTTCACACAGCCCCCCGCACGTTATACCGAAGCAACGCTCATCAAGGCGCTGGAGGAAAACGGCATAGGACGTCCGTCCACATACGCTCCCACAATATCTACCATTATAAACCGTCTTTACGTTGAGCGCGACGGCAAGCAGCTGAAGCCTACGGGCTTGGGCGAGGTCACAACGCAGCTTATGAAAGACCACTTCAAGCATATCGTGGACGTAAAATTCACCGCCTCCATGGAAAACAATTTGGACGAGATAGAGCTTGGCAGGAAAAACTGGGTGGACACTCTGGACGATTTCTACAAGGATTTCTCCGCGACGCTGGAAAAGGCGGAAAAAGCCATGGACGGCAAGCGCATAAAAGTCCCCGACGAGGAGACCGACGAGATATGCGAGGTCTGCGGCAAGCCTATGGTCATCAAGATAGGACGCTTCGGCAAGTTCCTTGCCTGCACGGGCTTCCCCGAATGTACAAATACAAAGAAGATAATCAAGCCCACAGGCGGCGTTTGCCCCAAGTGCGGCAAAAAGGTACTGCTGAAAAAATCCAAAAAGGGCAAGAAATACTTCGGCTGCGAGGATAATCCCAACTGCGACTTTATGACGTGGGACACTCCCGTTTCGGACAAATGCCCCAAGTGCAGCGACGGCACTACCCTGTTCAAAAAGGGCGGCAAGCTGTTCTGTCTGAAAGAGGGCTGCGGCTACGAGGTGGCTGTCAAAAAGGAAAAGTGATAAATGGATAAAAAAGTAACCGTTATCGGCGCGGGTCTGGCAGGCTGCGAGGCGGCTTGGCAGCTTGCAAATGCAGGGATAAAGGTCTCGCTTATTGAAATGAAGCCCCTGAAATTTTCACCTGCACATAAATACAGCGGCTTTGCGGAGCTTGTATGCTCAAACTCGCTGAAAGCGGCTCGGGTAAACTCGGCGGCAGGTCTGCTTAAAGAGGAGATGCGCCGTCTCGGCTCGCTTACCGTACCCTGCGCGGAGGCGACTGCCGTTCCCGCGGGAGGCGCTCTGGCGGTGGACAGGGAGAAATTCTCCGACATGATAACGGAGAAGATACGCTTCCACGCCAACATTGAGGTCATCTCCGCCGAAGCGGACAGCATACCCGAGGGCAATGTTATCATCGCCACGGGACCCCTCACATCGGACAAAATGTCCGCTCCCATAAGGGCGCTCTGCGGCGGCGGTCTCAGCTTTTACGACGCAGCCGCGCCTATCGTTACATTCGAGTCGCTGGACAAAACGCGCATTTTCTTCGGCGCGCGGTACGGTCGCGGGGACGGTGACTATATAAACTGTCCGTTCTCAAAGGAGGAATATCTGCGGTTTTACAACGAGCTTGTAAACGCGGAGTCCGCTCCCCTGCACGATTTTGACCGTCCCTCCAAAAAGGGCGACGACTTCTCCGTATACGAGGGCTGTATGCCCATTGAGGTGCTTGCAAAGCGCGGCGAGGACGCTATCCGCTACGGCGCAATGAAGCCCATCGGCATACGTCACCCCGAAACAAACCAAAGCTACTACGCGGTGGTACAGCTTCGCAAAGAAAACCGTGACGGCACGCTGTACAATATAGTAGGCTTCCAGACAAACCTGAAATTCGGGGAGCAGAAGCGTGTGTTCTCCATGATACCGGGACTGGAAAACGCGGAGTTTGTGCGGTACGGCGTTATGCACCGCAACTCGTTCCTTAACTCGCCAAAGCTGTTAAACGGCGATTTCTCCATGAGAAGCCGTCCCGACCTGTTCTTCGCAGGACAGATAACGGGCGTTGAGGGCTACATGGAATCCGCCGCTTCGGGCATTATAGCAGGCATAAACATGGCGCGGCGCTTACAGGGCAAGGGCAGCTTTATCCTGCCCCCCGACACAATGATAGGCGCTTTGCAGCATTATATCTCCGACGAGACCATTGAGGATTTCCAGCCAATGGGCGCAAATATGGGGCTTCTTCCCCCCTGTCCCGTCCGCATGAAGGACAAGCAGGAGCGCTACGGCGCTGTTGCGCAGGCGGCGTTATGCTCATTTGAACAATACATCAATTCGACAGGAGTTATCTGATATGAACAATGTAGATTACATCGACAGGTATTTAAATTCTGATGAACAGCTTCTTTTTGAAACACGGGCGCCCATACTTGAAAAGGACTCCCGTGAGTTCAGCAGATTTTCTTTTACAAAAAAGAACAACGGTCTGCTGGCGTTTTATATTATACTGGCTGTGATAACCTTTTTCATTGCCATATCGCAGTGCATGGACGGGGAATATTTTTCCGCGACCGTTTCGCTGGTCATCGTAATACTGATACCCATATTTTTCAATTCCATGATAAAAAAATCGGGCAAGATATCTTCGGAAGCGCCAATTTTCAGCGGCAATGTAAACAACAATAAATTTTACCAGGATTACTTTGTAAACAAGGACTTCCACACCATGAGCGTTATACCCTACACAATGGTGGTGGAGGCGCATGAGACCGCAGAATATTTCTTCATTTATATAACAAAGCAGCAGGCGTTCATTATCCCCAAAAGC